>NZ_SGTV01000035.1:0-26186 GCF_005435035.1 Halorubrum sp. SD690R
GGGTAGAACGGCGTGGGGGTCGGTCGGGTCGGCGGGGAAAGCGTCCGCTTACGCGACGAGGCCGTCCTCGGCCTCCAGCAGCTCGTGGTACCGGTTCCGGATGGTGACCTCGGAGATGTCGGCGACCTCCGAGACGGCGGCCTGCGTCGTCTTCTCGTTCGTGAGGAGCGCGGCGGCGTAGACGGCGGCCGCGGCGAGGCCCACCGGCGACTTACCCGAGTGGACGCCCTTCTCCTTGGCGTTGCGGAGGAGGCTCTTCGCGCGCATCTCCGACTCCTCGCTCAGTTCGAGGTCGGAGGCGAACCGGGGGACGTACTGCTCGGGGTCGGCCGGCTTCACTTCGAGCTTCAGCTCGCGGACGACGTAGCGGTACGTCCGCGCGATCTCGGCCTTCTCGACGCGCGACACGTCGGCGATCTCGTCGAGGCTGCGCGGGACGCCGGCCATCCGGGCGGCGGCGTACACGCAGGAGGTGGAGACGCCCTCGATGGAGCGACCGGGGAGCAGGTCCTCGTCGAGCGCGCGTCGGTAGATGACCGAGGCCGTCTCGCGGACGTTGTCCGGGAGCCCCTGCGCGCTCGCCATGCGGTCGATCTCGCCGAGCGCCTGCTTCAGGTTGCGCTCCTTGGAGTCGCGGGTGCGGAACCGCTCGTTCCACTTGCGGAGCCGCTGCATCTTCTGGCGCTGGCGCGCGCCGAGCGACCGGCCGTACGCGTCCTTGTCGCGCCAGTCGATGTTCGTCGAGAGCCCCTTGTCGTGCATCGTGTTCGTCGTCGGGGCGCCGACGCGGCTCTTCTCGTCCTTCTCGCGGGAGTCGAACGCGCGCCACTCCGGGCCGCGGTCGACCGAGTCCGCCTCGACGACGAGCCCGCAGTCGCTGCAGACGGTCTCCCCGTGTTCCTCGTCGTTGATGACGTGCCCGCCGCACTCCGGGCAGCTGAGCGTCTCGTCCGTGTTCTCCGATTCCTCCTCGTTCGTCTCCGTTCGGGAGCGACTCCCCCGTGTGTGTAGTCGTTCACTCATAGCTCGGTGGCCCCCGGAAACTGAAACTGCCCGAGAGCGATCTTACGTTACCGTCGGCAGAAGATAACTTAAAACGACCGGAACGTGTCGCTCGGATCTCGACAAAAGAACACGATCTATCACGCGTTTTCGCCGATCCCCGATCGGTCGGGACGCGCGGACGACCTCGGCCGCCTGCGGCCGCTATCACCGCCGCGGCGCCGCGTCAGCGTGGCGATCGAAACCGTTGAGACGACCGCGACCGGATCGGACGCCATGTCCGCGCCCCGTGTCGTCTCGCTCGCACCGAGCGCGACCGCGACGGTCGCCGGCCTCGGGGCGGCCGACCGCCTCGTCGGCGTCACCGCCCACTGCGACCTCCCGGACGGCTCCGACCCCGGGTCGGCGCACGGTCCCGACCTCCCGACCGCCGTCGGCGGGTGGCTGAACCCCGACCTCGACCGCGTCGCCGCCCTCGACCCGGATGTCGTCCTCACGAGCGACGCGCTCCAGGCCGACCTCGCGGCCGCCTGCCGCGACCGCGGCCTCGACGTCGCGCACCGCGAGCCCGCAACGCTCGACGACGCGTTGGACGGGTTCGCGGCCCGCGGCGCCGATGTGGGCCGCCCCGAGGCCGGCGAGCGCCTCGCGGCCGACGCCCGCGAGCGACTCGACCGGATCGCCGAGGCCGTCGCCGACCGCCGCCGTCCGACCGTGTACTGCGAGGAGTGGTCCGACCCGCCGATGGCAGCCGGCAACTGGGTCCCCGACGCCGTCCGCGCCGCCGGCGGACGCTACCCGTTCGCCGAGCCGGGCGAGCGCTCCCGCGAGGTGGAGCCCGCAGACGTCGAGCGCGCCGATCCCGACCACGTCGTCGTCCACGTCTGCGGGCACGGCGACCGCGTCGACCCCGCCGGCGTCGCCGGGCGCGAGTGGGTCGACGCCCCCGTTCACGTCCTGGACGACTCCCTCCTGAACCAGCCGAGCCCCGCCCTGATCGACGGCGTCGAGCGGCTGGCGCGCTTGCTCCATCCCGAGGCGTTTTCGGCGCCGGACGACGACGCCCGGACATGACGATCCTGCGAGTCGGCGTCGGCAGCGGCAACCCGGTGAAGCGGCGCGCGGTCGAGCTGGCGGTCGGGTCGGCGGGCGACGACGACCTCCCCGGCGGTCCGACCGGCGTCGCGGTCGAGTCGGTCCCGGTCGACTCCCGCGTGAGCGAGCAGCCGACCGGCCACGCCGAGACGGTCGCGGGCGCGGAGAACCGGGCCCGCGCGGCGCTCGAACCCGACCGCGACCTCGGCGTCGGCATCGAGGGCGGCGTCGCGGGATTCGACGGCGCCGACGAGCGGTTCCTGATCATGTGGGCGGCCGTGACCGACGGCGACCGCGTCGGCCGCGCCGCCGGGCCGAGCCTCGCGCTCCCGGCGAACGTCGCCGCCCGCATCGACGACGGGGCGGAACTCGGTCCCGTGATGGACGACCTCCTCGGCACCGACGGCGTCGCGACGCGCGGCGGCGCCGTCGGGGCGCTCACGAACGGTCGCGTCGACCGGGCGGAGGCGCTCGCGGCCGCGGTGAGCGGCGCGCTCGGTCCCTTCGTCGCCGAACTGTACTGAGCCCGTCCGCGTCGCCGCCCCGGTTCGAAGACCGTACCCAAACCCGCTGCTGGGACGGGACTCTCGCTCGTCTCACCGTAGAAAACCGCAGGACAGCGGCGTGTTAACCCGACCTACCAACCGGCTTATGCGGGGTGATGACGTGATGGCTGTATGAGCACGGCTCACCCGGACGCGGTCGCAGCCGAATCGGCCGGCCTCTCCGCGAAACAGGCGCGTATCCTGCGGTACCTCCGCGAGAACGCGTCCGACCGGACGTACTTCAAGTCGCGGCTGATCGCCAACGACCTCGACCTCTCGGCGAAGGAGGTCGGCGCGAACATGAGCGCGGTCGTCGACGCGGCCACCGATATCGACGTCGAGAAGTGGGGGTACTCCTCCGGCACGACGTGGATGGTCACGGCCTGACCGAAGTCAGGGGTCGTACGCGACCAGCGACGCCGCCTCGTCGGCGAACGCGACGGCCTCGGCGTCGAATGAGTCGGCGTACCGGACGACGAGCGTGAGCAGCCGTTCCGGCTCGGTCAGCGCGTAGCCGTCGGTCCGGTCGAGGAGGCCCGCGCCCTCCAGGTCGGCGGCCGCCGCGCTTATCGTCGGCCGCGAGACGCCGAGGGCCTCCGCGAGGTCGGCGCCGGTGGCGCTCGGGTCGCGCAACAGCGCGAGGATCATCCCGCGGGGCGTCTCTCGCCGCAGGTAGCCGAGCGCCCGTTTGTCGGTCTCGTCGAAGCGCCCGGCGGGGAAGAAGCGCCGGTAGTCTGCGTCCTTCACCGACTCGATCTCACCCGCCTCTTCGAGCTTCCGGAGGTGGTACTGCGCCTCGCCGGTGCCGAGCCGGAGGTCGTCGCGGAGCTTCGAGAAGTGCGCGCCGGGGGTCGTCGGCACGTAGCCGCGGATCGCCTCCCGCGTCTCGTTCGCGTCCCCGCTTCCGTCGTCCGCGCTCGCGGTGCCGACGAACGGCGCGGCCGCTCCGACCGCGGCGAAGCGGCGGAGCGTCTCGCGTTTCCGTCCGTCGAACCCCTCTGTCACGCCGAGTAGTAGTCTACGCCCCGACAAAAACACTTCGTTCGATCCAATTCGGCGCGGAGAATCGACAGCCTTGACCGCGCTCCGCGCCGATTTACTGCTCCTTCTCCACTTCCGCCGCCTCTTCGTCGTCCATCTCTTGGATGACCTCGTCCGCGGACCTGATGCTCGCGCCGGCGTCGCCCGACTTCACGGCCTCGGCCTCCTTCTCTAACTCCTCGACGTTCATCTCCGCCGACTCCTCGATCTGGCCGAGGATCTCGTCGATGTCGTCGAGGCCGAGCATCTTCCGCGTGTCGGCGTCGAACTCCTTCCCGTCGAGCCCCTCCATCTCCTGGACGTCGGAGCCGGAGAGGGCCTTGCCGTAGCGGCCGACGAGGCTGGTGAGCTCCTGCGGGAGGACGAAGGTGGTGGACTCGCCTTTCCCGATCTCCTCTAGGGTCTCCATGCCGCGCTCGATGATGGCGCGTTCGCCCATCGACTCGGCGGAGCGGGCGCGGAGGACCGTCGAGATGGCGTCCCCCTGTGCTTCGAGGATCTGGGACTGCTTTTCACCCTGCGCGCGGATGATGTTGGACTGCTTGTCACCCTCGGCCTGCTCGACCGCGGAGCGGCGTTCACCCTGCGCTTCGAGGATCATCGCGCGGCGGCGGCGCTCGGCGGAGGTCTGCTGCTCCATCGCCTGCTGGACGTCTTTCGAGGGGTTGACCTCGCGGACCTCGACGCTCTCGACGCGGATCCCCCACTCGTCGGTGGGCTCGTCCAGTTCCTTGCGAATCTTTGCGTTGATCTCTTGGCGCTTGTTCAGCGTGTCGTCGAGCTCCATGTCGCCGAGGACCGCCCGGAGGGTGGTCTGCGCGAGGTTCGAGACGGCCTTCTTGTAGTCGTCGACTTCGAGGAACGCCTTCTTCGCGTCCATCACCTTGATGTAGACGACCGCGTCGGCGGTCACGGGAGAGTTGTCCCGCGTGATCGCCTCCTGCCGGGGCACGTCCAGCGTCTGGGTCCGCATGTCGAACGGGTACGTGCGGGAGACGAACGGTGGGATGAGGTTGATCCCCGGTTCGAGCAGTTTGCGGTACTCGCCGAAGACGGTGAGCGTCTTCTTCTCGTAGGCGTCGACGATCTCGAACGACTGCCAGAGCGTGACGACCACGAGCAGAAGCGCGAGCAGGCCGACGCTCACGAGCCCGAAGCCGAGGCCGGCTTGGAGGGTGATCGGTTCCATGCCTCCTAGTTAGGCTATCCCACGGTTAATAGTTCGCCTGTCGACGCCGTACCGTCCCGCAGTCCCCGGGTCGCGGCGCCGCGGCCGCGCGCTGCCCGCTCCCGAAGCGTCACTCGTTCCCGTCGAACTCGGCCGCGACGTTCTCCAGCGCCGCCCGGAGTTGCCGCTCGTTGAACCGACGGACAACGGGTGCGCCGAGCCTCGTGAGCGCGTTCTCCGGCAGGCCGTACGTCGCGGCGTACGTCAGCTCCGTCCCCCGGTCGACGGGCTCGGTCCGGAGGTCGATGGTGCCGGTGAGCCGCCCCCGGAGTTCGAAGACGTGGCGCTCGGACGGCTCGTGGAGGGTCTGGACGATCTCGCCGTCGATGCCGACTCCCGCCATCCGGTAGGTGTACGAGAGGCGCTTCCCGCCGTTCGCCAGCGGTTCGACGTCCCGAACGTCCGTGAGCCCGGGCGTGACCGCCGCGTGGTTCGCCGGATCGTCGAGGAACGCGAACACGGACTCGGGGTCGGCCGCGACGACGATCGCGTCGCTCGCGGCGAACGGATCGTCGCCCGCGTCCGGCCCGTCGTCGCTCGGGCTCGACTGCTCGTCGCTCATGCGGCGGCACCCCCGCTCACAGACCCCCGGGCCATCAGTTCGACCGGGGATCGACGTACGCCTCGACCAGCTTCCGCTCGGCCGCGCGGAGGTGCTGGTGGAACGTCTGTCGGGTGATACCCATCCGCTCCGCGATCTCCGACCCGTCGACCGGCCGCGGCCACTCGAAGTAGCCGTTCAGCTCGGCGGTCTTCAGCGCCGCCCGCTGCCGGTCGGTGAGCCGCTCGTCGACCGCGGCCGCGAACTCAGCGACGGTCCGGTCGCGGCTCTCGCGCTCGACGCGCGAGCGGAGCTCGACGCCCTCGTACTCGTCGCGGAACACGTCGAGGATCGACCGGACGTCGCGCTCGGGCGGCGCCTCTATCGTCAGCGTCGCTCCCTCCGGCGTGGCGGTCGCCTCGGCGACGACGCCGCCGTGATCGGCCAGCTGGGTGAGCGGCGGCGACTCGATGACGGTGACGGCGAAGCTGACGCCGTCGTTCGTCTCCGAGACGGTCCGCATCGATTCGACCAGCGGGAGGGAGGCGAGCTCGTCGAGGTCGACGCCCTCGCCGTCGGCGCGGAAGTACAGTTCGCAGGCGTCGTCGTCGAGTCGCGTCGTCCCGAGGTGTTCAACTTCCCCGCCGACCGCGTCTGCGATCCGCGCGAGCGACGCCGTCGAGTCGCGGATCCCGACCACGAGCTCCACCACGCGGTCGGTCGTGAGTATCTCCGTGGTCTCGATGGAGTGGAGCCCGTTCGCGATCATCTTCCCGACGGACTCGCACACCCGCCGCTCGCGGCGGTCGAGCACGTCCGCGCCGCTGCCGTAGATAGCCAACAGGCCGTACTGCCGCTCTCCGTACGTCAGCGGCACGACGAGGAGGCGCCGCCCGCCGGCGGTCTTCGGTTCGAGCGGGCCGTCGGCGACGTGCTCTATCGAGCCGCTGTGCGGCTCCCCCGTCTCGACCGTCTCCCGTACCTCCGCCGGCGTCTCCTCGATGTCGAACGTCGCGCCCGACTCGACCGCCACGCCGCTCGCGGCGCGTATCTCGAGCCGACCGGTCGCGGACGACACCTCGCCGATCCACCCGCCGGCGTACCCCGGTTCGCCGGCGACGACCTCGCACACGCGCTCCGAGATGACGCCCGAGTCGCGGTTCTCGACGAGGATGCGACTGATATCGCTGAACAGCCCGTTCACGCGGCCCAACACCCTGTCCAGCGAGCGCCGCTCCGTCGCGAGCTTCTCGGCGCGCTCCTCGGCGAGCCGCTCCGCCGCCTTCCGCTCGCTGATGTCGTTCTGGAACCCGACGTAATGGGCCAGCTCGCCCTCCTCGTCGTAGATCGGCGCGACCGTCAGCTCGTTCCAGAACGGGGTCCCGTCGCGCCGGTAGTTCCGGATCTCGACGGTCGCCTCCTCCTCGTTCGCGATCGCTTCCCCGATCTCGTCGACGGTCTCCGGGTCCGTCCCCGGTCCCTGGAGGAACCGCGGGTTACGGCCGAGCGCCTCCTCGACCGGGTAGCCGGTGTGCTCCTCCCACGCGTTGTTGACGTACACGAGCGGGTAGTCCGGGAGGTCCGGATCGCTCATGCTGATCCCGATCGGCGCGTCCTCGACGGCCCGCGTCACCTCTCCCGCGGACGGCTCGTGGTCGGACACGTCCTGTCGCGGCTCCGAGGTCGGCACCCCCGAGCAGACCGTCGAGACGTCGGAGACGAGCCGTTCGATCGACGCCGACCCGTTCTTCTGGAGGAACCTGTCGACGCCGTTCTCGAAGGCGGCCTCGGGGACGCCCTCCTCGTCCGTCTCGGTAAACATCACGACCGGGACGCCCGCGTCGGACTCCTCGATCGCGGTCGCGAGCGCAACCCCGTCGTCGCCAGCGAGGGCGTACTCGCTGACGACGCAGTCGTACTCCCCGGTCGTCGCCTTCGCGACCGCGGACGAGGCCGTGTCAGTGCGCGTCACTTCGAACCCCGCGGCGCCGAGCGCCGTCTCAATCCGATCGCTCCCCTCCTCCGGGTGGACGAGGAGCGCCCGAGCGTTCGCCATACTCCGCCCTTCGCACCGACACGGGTTAATGCTTGCCTGCCTTCCGGCGGTCCGGGTCTCCCCCCGCGGGTCGGACGACTTGGACGGCGTGGACCGACCGCCCGGGCTCCAGTCGGCTGTCCAGTTAGGGGGTGATTACTTTGTGGTCGGTGGGCGTAACGATCAACGTATGCTGTCGACGATAGTCGCCGCCGGACCGTCCCGCGAGCGAGCCCGGACACGATGAGCGTGCGCGTTCCGGTCCGCGAGCCGCCCGCGTCGGTTCCCGAAGACCGCGTCGGCCTCCCCGAAGCCGTCCTCGCCGACCTCGGCGTCGCCCCCGGCGGTTCGATCGCCGTCGAGGGGTCGCACCGCGTCGTCGCCCCGGTCGTCGCGGTCGACGCCCAGACGCGTGCCGTCTTCCTCCCCGAGCGGCTCCGCCGGAGCGCCGGACTCGATCCGGGTGACAACGCGACCGTCGCGGCGTCGTCGCCCCCGGTCGCGTCGTCGATCACGCTCCGGCACCGGCAGTCCGTCGACCTCGAGCGGAGCGAGGACGCCATCCGCCGCCGGCTCGATCGGCGGGCCGTGGCCGTCGGCGACGAGGTCGAGGTGACGCGCCTCGGCGGCGCGCTCACGCTCCGGTTCGACGTGCGGGACGTGACCCCCTCGTCGCCGGCGGTCGTCGGCGACGACACCGAGATCGCCGTCGCGGCCGACGACGGCCCGGACGTCGTCGCCGAGTCCCCGGGAACCGGTGGCCCCGGCGCCGGCGTCGTTCCGACGGCGACGTTCGACCGCCTCCTGGACGCCGTCTCCACGCGGTTCGACGCGGCGGAGACCTTCGAGTCCGCCGGCTCTCCGACGCTCGGGCTGCTCCTCCACGGGCCGCGCGGGTCGGGGAAGACGACGCTCGTCGAGGCCGTCGCGGCCGCGACCGACGCGACGCTCGTCCGCGCCTCGGCGGCCCGGCTCCGAGGCGAGCGGACGAGCGACCGCACGGACCGCCTCGACCGGCTCGTCGAGGCGGTTCCCGCGGGGGAACCGACGGTGGTCCTCCTCGACGACCTCGAAGCGCTCGGGGCCGACGACGGTGCCGACTCCGCGCTGGCCGACCGCCTCCGGTCGACGGTCGACGAGCTCCGCGCGGGGGACCGGACGGTCGTGATCGGCGCGACCACGGACCCCAGCGGCGTGCCGTCGGCGCTGCGCCGCGGCGGGCGGTTCGACCGCGAACTGGAGGTCGAGCCGCTGACGGCGGCCGAGCGCGCCGACGCGCTCGAAGCGCTCTGCGAGGGCGCGTCGCTCGCGATGGACGTCGACTTCGAGGCGGTCGCGGCGCGGCTCAACGGGTACGTGTTCGCCGATCTGGCGGTCCTCGCGGACGCGGCGCTGGAGCGCGCGGTCCGCCGCGACGGCCGGACCGCGATTCGGATGGCCGACTTCGACGCCGCGCTCAACGACGTCGAGGCCACCGGGCTGCGAGAGGTCACCGTCGAGTTCCCCGCGGTCGGCTGGGACGAGGTCGGCGGGCTCGACGAGGCGAAGCGGGAGCTGGTGCGCGCGGTGTACTGGCCCTTCGAGTACGCCGACCGCTTCGCGGAGCTCGGGATCGACCCCCCGTCCGGCGTGCTGCTGTACGGCCCCCCCGGAACCGGGAAGACGCTGCTCGCGCGCGCGGCGGCGAGTCTCAGCGACGCGAACTTCATCCCGGTGAACGGGCCCGAACTGCTCGACAAGTACGTCGGCGAGTCGGAGAAGGCGGTCCGCGACCTGTTCGCGACCGCCCGCGAGAACTCCCCGGCGGTGATCTTCTTCGACGAGGTCGACGCGATCTCGCCCCGGCGCCGCGGCGATGACACCGGCGCCGGCGAGCGCGTCGTGTCGCAGCTTCTGACCGAACTCGACGGGCTGGAGCCGCTGACCGACGTCGCGGTGATCGCGGCGACGAACCGCCCGGACGCCATCGACGAGGCGCTGCTCCGGCCGGGCCGGATCGAGAAGGCGGTTGAGACGCCGCTCCCCGATCGAGACGCCCGCAGGGAGATTCTGGAGATCCACGCCCGCGAGATGCCGACGGCGGCCGGCGTCGACCTCGACGCCCTCGCCGACCGCACCGGCGGCTACAGCGGCGGCGACATCGCGGCGCTGGTCCGGGAGGCCGGGCTGCTCGCGATCGAGGACGCGATCGTCGACGACGGACCGGTCGACCCGACCGTCGGGCGTGACCACTTCGAGCGCGCGCTCGCCGAGACATCGCCCTCGACCCGGGACGGGAGGGCCGACGCCGGGCTGCCTGAGAAGTGAACGGTCAGGGAACGGGCGCGGCTCGTGCGGAGAACGACGGCACCGCCGCGATCGGCGGTGCGACGCGAGCCGCGCTTCTCGCCCGCCTCAGTTCGACTCCTCGTGGAGGTTGAGGACGAAGTAGACGACGCCGATCATGGCGACCAGCTCCAAGGCCGCCATCGTCCAGAACCGGGCGTTGAACCCGCCTCCCGGCTCCTGTAGCGTCGGGATCAGGAATATCCCGACGAGCGCGGTCACGACGCAGGCGGCGAGTCCGACGACGGACCGTGTACGCAGCACTGGCGGCTGTTCGGTGGTAGTGTCAGTCATGTCGAAAAATGAACGCTGGAAACGGTTGAACCGTGTTGTTCTGCCGCGTCGGGTCCGCTAGCCGATCAGTCCGCGGCGGAGGCCTCGGCGCCCGCAGAGGGCTCCGGTGCCTCGGTGTCGCCGAGGATCGCGCGGCTGCGGAGCAGGATGAAGCCGAACCCGACCTTGGCGGTCACGTCGAGCACCATGAACAGGAGGGTCTCGATGCCGAGGCCGACGACGCCGGCACCCTCGGTACCGATGATCCACAGGATCGGGTAGGCCGTCCAGAGCACCAACACCAACGCCGTAAGGGTGTTGAACGTGCTCGCGACCTCGGGACCGCGCTCCTTCGCAGCGGCGCGCAGGCTCGTGGCGAGGAAGTACAGCACGACGATCATGCAGATCGTGCTGAACAGCCACCACGTGTACCGCGCGAGCGGCGTGTGCGAGAGCGCGCCGACGAGTCCGGTGACGATCATCAGCGCGTCGACGCCGACGAGCGTGCCGATGCTCACGCGGTCGACCTTCGCCAGCAGCGCGAGGTCGAGCAGCAGCAGCGGCGTGGTGAACAGCCAGTCCGCGTACCGCGCGTAGTAGATGTCCAGCATTTCGCTGCCGACCTGAACTTCCGTCAGGCCGATGCCGAAGAACATCGACAGGTACGCTGCCGACGCGATCCCCGGCACGAGGATCGTGATCGAGTAGTACTCACGGGCCTCCTTGTCAGTGACCCCCCATCCTTTAACGATGAAGTAGAAGGTCCCGATGAGCATCAGTAGCGTGCCTATGCCCAACCAGAGCGTCTCGGGGCGACCGTCCCCGAGCAGATCAGCTCCAACGGCTGCGGTTAGCGCTATCGGGTCCATACCCACTTCGTTATACTGTGTATATTCTATTCAGATCGATGCCAACCTAGTCAGGTATCGCCCCGTGACGACGCCCCCTTCTGGCGCGGGGTCCGGCGCCGGTCGACCCTGACGGGCTGCGGGTCGGGGTGACGTTGTCGGCCTGAAAGTAATGACCCTGGGGCTCTACCAGTCTCGTATGGCAGACGACGACGCCGAGGCTGAAGCCGAACAGCGTAGCGAAAGCACTGCGGAACAGGAAGCGGAGGAGACCGACGACGTCACCATCGACGTCGAGGCGATAGACGCCTACGAGCAGCGCATCGAGGAGCTGTCCACCGCGGTCGAGGAGCGCGAGGAGACGATCGAGGAGCTCCAATCGGTCGTCGAAGAACAGTCCGAACAGATCGAACGGCTCGAAGGGCAGTTCCTCGATCTGTCTGCGCGCGTGGCGGACGGACGGAACATCGGCGTCTGCCCCGAGTGTAACGGCCCCACGGAGAAGAAGGAGCGGCTGTTCAGATCGGACACGATCGAGTGCACGCGTTGCGGCGAAGTGATTCACACGTACTGACGCCGCCGCCCGAACCGCCCCCTTCGGAGCGGTGAAACGCCCGCGGAGACGGTCGCAGGGACGACCCGAATATAAAGCACCGAATAATGGCGACGAGGCCCTAACCCGGTAACGGCCGTACGTACGTCCATGTCGACGACGACGGCGAGCCCGGTGCAGCGACTCCTCGGTGAACCGGAACGGACGGCCATCGGTGCCTCGCGCGTGGCGCTGCTCCTCCTCGCGGTCGGATTCGGCGCCCTGTCCGCGGTCGGCACCGACGTGTCGCTCCGGACTCAGATGATCGCGTACCTCGTCGGGATGGTCGCGTTGAACCTCCCGCACGGGGGGTACGAACACTTCTCGAATCTCCGCCGGCGGGGGCTCCCGTTCGGCGCGCGGTACGTGGCGCTCTACCTCGGCTTCGTCGCGTCGTTCGTGGCCCTGTTCGTCGTCGCGCCGTTGCCCGCGCTCGCGCTCGCGTTCGGGACGGCGGTCGCGAAGGGCGGGCACGGCGACCTCCGCGTGATGGACGCGCTGATCGGAACCGACCACCTCCCCACCAAGCCCCAGCGAGCGCTCGCCGCGCTGATCCGCGGCGGCGCCGTGATGATCGTCCCCGCCGTCTTCTGGACCGAGACCTACTACAGCTTCACCGGCATCATGTTGGGCGTCTTCGACGGTCGGTTGGCCGGCCCGGCCGCCTCGAACCCGGAGACGTTCACCACGGCGCTCGGCGCGGTCTTCGGGCTCGGCGTGATGACGCACCTCGGCGGCGGCCTCGCGACCAGCCTGCGCTCGACCGGCGGCGTCAGCCGGTCGTGGCTCCTCGACGCCGCGGAGACGCTGCTGCTCGTCGCGTACTTCGCGCTCGTGCCCGTGGTCGTCGCCATCGGGCTCTACTTCCCGCTGTGGTACTCGCTTCGGCAGTCGGCGCGGAGCATGGTCGTCGAACAGGAGCAGCCCGACCGGACGGAAGGCGTCTCGCTCGTCGTCGCGTGGGGCGTCCTCGTCGTCGGGGCGCTGGTCACGGCGAGCGTCGCGACCGCCCTGTGGACCGTCGCGCCGAACCCGCTGGCCGGCGGCTCGCTGCTCTCCGGCGCGGTCGCCTTCTACACCATCTTCGTCTGCGTCATCGCGATGCCGCACGTCGTGGTCGGCGAATGGCTCGACTTCGGCCGCGGCATCTGGTACGTCCCCTGACCGAGGCGTCTTGGCCTCGCGGCCGCGCCCTCCGTTTCGGTCGACACACACCTCGGCAGTCCCGGACTCTCGCGACCGGGCCGCCGCCGCGCGGTCGACGAGATAACAAACCCTAAAACCCGGCTCGGCGACCGATACGGTATGCCTCTGCGGTTCGCTCGGCGGCTCGGGCTCGCGGACGCGGTGACCGTGGCCAACGCCGCCGTCGGGTTCCTCGCCGTCGTCGCCGCGACGGTCGACGTCGCGCTCGCGGCCAGGCT
Source organism: Halorubrum sp. SD690R (assembly GCF_005435035.1). Taxonomy (NCBI): domain Archaea; kingdom Methanobacteriati; phylum Methanobacteriota; class Halobacteria; order Halobacteriales; family Haloferacaceae; genus Halorubrum; species Halorubrum sp. SD690R. The sequence continues at coordinate 12,950 of NZ_SGTV01000035.1, forward strand.
CGTCCTCCTCGCCGCCGTCGCGGACGGGCTCGACGGGGTCGTCGCCCGCCACCGCGGGTCGACTCCCGCCGGCCCGTACCTCGACTCGCTGGCCGACGTCGCCTCCTTCGGCGTTGCGCCCGCCGCGCTCGTCGCCGCCGTCGTCCGCGACGGGCGCTCGCTCGCGACGGACCCCGCGCTCGTCGCCGCCGTCGTCGGCGCGGGCGCGCTGTTCGTCGCCGCCGCGGTCGCCCGCCTCGGCCTCTACACGGCCGACGAGGACGGCGCCCGCGAGACGGTGGGCGTTCCGACGACGCTGGCCGCGACGGTGCTCGCCGCCGCCGTCATCGCGGGCTACACCGCCCCGGTCCCGCTCGTCGCGGCCACGACGGCGTTCGCGCTGCTCATGGGGTCGACGGTCACCTACCCGGACCTCCACGCGCAGGACGCGCTCGTGATGGGGGTCGTTCAGGCGGCCGTGATCCTCACCCCCGCCGGTCACATGGCGACGAGCGCGCTCCCGGCGTGGATCGGCGAGGGGTTCGCGTTCGCGCTACTGTTCCTCGCCAGCGGCTACCTCGTCCTCGGCCCGCGGTTCTACTGGGGCGACGGGATTCAGGCGCCGCCGGAGCTCCGGCGGTGACCGAGCGGCCGCGAGCGCCTCCGCTGGCGGGTCGGGACTCGCGAAGAAATACCGAAGCGGCGTCCCGTTGACGCCGACTACAGCAGGTCGTCGAACTCCTTGTACCGGGTGATGTCGACGCCGTCCTCGGTGACGACGGCGACGTTGATCCCGTTGCCCGAGGCGAGGTCGCGCTCGACGGCGGACTGGATCGCCTTCGCGGCGATGGTCTTCGCCTCGTCGATGCTGACCTCGTCGTCGTACTCCTGCTCTAAGACACCGAGCGCGTACTGCGACCCGGAGCCGGTGACAGTGTACTCCTCCTCGGTCGTGCCGCCGAGGGCGTCGATGGAGTAGATGTGCGCGCCCTCGTCGTCGACGCCGCCCAGGATCGGCTGGACGACGAAGAACGCCCCGGAGCGGAGGAGGTTCCCCGTCAGGGTCGACAGCGCCTCCATGGACATGTCCTTACCGCGGCGGGCCTCGTAGAGGCTCGTCTCGGCGCGAAGCGTCGAGATGAGGTTCTGGGCCGCCGAGACGGAGCCCGCGATGGTCAGGGCGCCGCGCGGGTGGATCTCCTCGACCTTCTGGACGTCCTTCGAGGAGACCATGCCGCCGAGGGAGGCGCGCATGTCGGTCGCCATCACGACGCCCTCGTCGGCCTTGATGCCGACGGTAGTGGTCCCCGTCTTCATCTCGCCGTCGCCCTCCGCCTTCGCGGCGCGGCGCTCGCTGTGTTCGAACTCGCCGAGCTCCGGTCCGAAGACAGGCTGGTCGCGGCCGAGGTCGGCAGCCGGCCCGTCTGAGAGGTCGCCAGTCGGTGTTCGCATTACGCCCACATTCGCCCGGCGCGCTGATAAAGGCAACCCTTCGGGGGCCGCCGACCGGTTCCGACGGGCCTATCCGTCGCCGGGCCGCGACCGGCCGACCGCGGCGGGGGACGCTGGATCGCGACGGACCTCGGAGCGGGCGCTGCGGGGCTGCGACGGGCACGAGGAGAGCTGTGCGGGATCGCGGGTCGAAGGGGAGTCTCGCCGTCGCTCGGCGTCTGGTCGGTCGCGGAGAACGAGCTACTGTCGGCGCGCGATCACTCCTGGTCGACGGCCTCGGTGGTCGTCTCGACGAGCCGACCGACCGGGACGTTGATGCCGAGGTGCTGACGCGCGAAGACGGCCACCGGGAACAGCGAGATTCCGACGGCGACGGACGCTTGGTGCAGCCCGAAGAGGGCCGCGGTACGGATGCGGTCGAACATTGGACTTCTGTCACACCCCAACGGAGGGGTATATAAATATCTTCCGTGGGCCGCGCCGAGGACACCTCGACGCTGTCTTGCGGTTTCCGGTCATTGATTAACGATCCTGAAATATCTCTCGTTCCGCGTCGATCGACGCGTATCCCAGCCCGGTTTGACCTCGTTTATTCTCATAACTTATGAGGATCTTCGTCGCCTCGTGCGCCTCGCATCGGCTCGCTCGCCGCCGCGGGGCGTCCCCGAGTCGCTCGCGCCGGACCGAACGGGATTTAACGGCCTGCGCGCCTACCCTCTCGCGTGCAGAACGTCACGGACCGGATCCGGAACCCCTTCGGGATGCGCCCCGACTGCCCCTCGTTCGTCCCCGGCTACGGCGACGCCAACGCCGACTTCCACGTCGTCGGCGACCGCCCGGGCGTCCACGGCGGGACCGCGGCGGGCGTCCCGTTCACCGGCGAGGCGTGGTCGCCCGCGTTCCTGTCGGCGCTCTCGGACGCCGGACTGATCGCGGGTGTCGCCGAGGAAGTCGCCCCCGACGGCGTCGCGCGCGACGGCGACCCGACGGCGGTCGACCCCGTTCGAACCGGCCGAACGTTCCTCTCGTACCTTCACATGTGCGCGGGCGAGGCGCCGCCCGACGAGGCCGCCTACGCCGACATGGAGCGGTTCTTCGACGCGGAGCTCCGCGCCATCGCCGCGCACGTGCTGCTCCCGGTGGGCGCGCGGGCGACCGAACACGTCCTCGAAACCTACACCGCCCGGGCTCGGAAGACCGAGATAGACATGGACGGGCTCCACGGCGAGGAGCTGCTCGGCGCCGGCTGGCTCGTCGTCCCGATCAAAGACCCCGCCGACTGGGCGGACGGCGACGCCGATCGGCTCGTTGACTCGCTCCGAGAGCTCCGGTCAACCGACTTCCGCCGCGAGAGCGACCTCGGTCGCTTCATTGCCGGCAGCGACCCGTACCTCGTCCGCTGACGCGGCGATCGCTCGCCGAGCCCGCGACCCGGCCTCCCACGTCCGGATGGACGTGAACTTTCCCCGGCAAAGCGCGCTACCGATACGGTGATCCGGCAGTAATCGCTCACATCTGCGGCCGATCGTTTTCTATCGCGGCCGCGAGGGTGTCATATTTGTCACTACTATCCGGATTTTATACCTGTCCCGCCGATCCGTGAGTAGACGCCCGACCGATCGGGCGTCGGCCGCAGGACTGGTACTCCCCGCGGCGACTTGGTCAGTCCCGGCCCTCACCGGCCGGTTTTTCCTCGCTACACAGCGCCTCGACGTACTTCCCGACGTGGTCGTCCATTCGCCGCTTGTAGCCCGCCTGCCGCGCGAGCCGGTCGAGCTCGCGGGAGACGTACGTGCCGTACTGGACCGCCTTCTTCTCCGCGGCGTGGACCGACTCCGGCAGCCGCCGGCTCGCGACGCGGCGGAGCGCGACCTTCCGCTCGTCGCCGTCGACGAGCAGGGCGTCCGGGAGCGCCAGCGCGGCGCCGACGACACGGTCGTCGAGCAACGGCGTCGCGGGCTCGACCCCCGCGGCGCGGAGCGCGAGCACGTCCCGCTCCAGCTGATCGGGCAGCGTCCGGACGGTCTCGGTCCGGGCGCCGCGGACGGTGTCGGCGTCGACCCGGGAGTCCTCGGCGGGGTCGACGACCTTGCTGTACCCGCCGAACAGCTCGTCGGCCCCCTGTCCGACCGCGAGGCGATCGAACCCGTCGGCCGCGGCCGCCTCGGCCGTCATGAACAGCGGCACCGCGATGGACGCGTCCATCGGGTTCCGGCGACCGGTCGCGGCCGCCACCGCGCGGACCGCTCGCGTGAGGTCGTCATGCGTGACCTCGACGACGCGCAGGTCGCGGTCCATCGCGCTCGCGGCCTCGCGCGCCGCAGCGATGTCGTGGCTCCCCTCGAAGCCGGCGACGTAGCAGGGGGCCTCCGGGACGGCCGCGGCGACGAGGCCGGAGTCGACGCCGCCGGAGAAGGCCACCGCGAGGTTGCCGTCACTGCTCTCGTCGTCTCCCCCGGACCGAGTTGATGCCGCGAGGTCCCCGAGCGCCGCGCTCACCGCGCCGTCGACCGCCGCCAGCGCGGCCTCCGGATCGGCGGTCGGAGCCGGGTCGGGAAGCCGCCAGACGCGTTCGGTACCGCCGGCCGAGACCACGCTCCCCGCGGGCACCGGCTCCGGATCGGCGAGCGCGCCGCGGTCGAAGGCCCACGCGTCGGTCGCCGCGGGAATGCGGGCGGTCCCCGGATCGAGCGCCTCGCGCTCGACGAACAGCGGTTGTCGGCCGAGGACATCGCGGACGAGCACCGGGCCGTCGCGGTTCGGCCCGTCGCGGTCCCGCGGGTCCAAACTCGGCGGCTCGGCCAGCAGCCCGGCGAAGCCGCACCCGCCGGGGAGCGGGTCGCCGTCGCGGAGCGCGGCACGGACGCGGTCCGCGGGGGCGCCGCGGAGGTCGGACGAGGAAGGGGCCGTCATCGCGGTCACCGGAGGGCGTCGAGCGCGCGGAGCGCGCGGCGCTTGGCGCCCCCGCCGAACTGCCGGAGCGAGACCCGCCACGGGGTGCGCTTGCCGACGACGCTCGTCCGCCCGTCGGCGATCCCGTCGAGGATCGCGTCCGCGGAGCGCTCGTCGGCGCCGACCTCCGTCACCGCCTGCCCGACCATCTCGGAGATGTGGGCGTCGCTGCCGGCGGTCATCGGGAGCCCGTTGCGGACGGCGAACTTCTCGGCCTGTCGGTTCGAGCGGCCGGTGAACAGCCGCGAGTTGTACACCTCGATCGCGTCCGCGCTCGCGAGCCGCTCGTCGCTGACGTGCGCGGCGACGCCGTGGCGGGACTTCTGGAAGGGGTGGGGGACGACCGCGATCCCGCCCTGGTCGCGGATCCGGTCGAGCGTCTCGTCGAAGGGGAGGCCGCTCTCGACGCGCTCGTCGATGCCGAACGCGAGCACGTGGCCGACCGCGCAGGTCACCTCCATGCCGACGATGCCGACGAGCCCGTAGTCGGGGGCCTTCTCGGCCGCCTCGATGCTGGCGTCGATCTCGTCGTGGTCGGTGACGGCGAGCGCGTCGAGCCCGACCGCGGCCGCCTGCTCCAAGAGGAGGTCGACCGGGTCGCGCCCGTCGTACGACAGCGCGGAGTGCGCGTGGAGCTCGACCGATAGCACGCCTGACGGTTCGAGCGTGGTGATGAAAAGCGCCCCGGTCCGCGCCGGTTCACGCCGCTTCGCGGCGATCGAACCCCATTTCGACGATCTGTTATCTAAAAGCAACTGCGGTGGCGCGTGCCGACGAGCGGCCGGAGGGCGCGAGTCGCACGCGCGAGGGAGTCGCGAACGGTGCGATGTGCGAGCGAGGCGAGCACCCCCGTTGCGAGCGGTGAAACCGCGGGCAGTGAGCGACGGGGCTGGGGAGGCGTGAGGTGCTGTGCGCGAGTCCTCGCGGCGAGGCTTTGGCGGCGTTCGCCACCGGTCCGCCCTCGGTTGTTTATATACGGACGGCGGAACCGATGAAAAAGAACCCCCAACCACCGAGTGCTAGCTAAAACGCGCTCCCGCCTACGGTCTTCCGATAGGTCGCGCGCCCGGTGTGGCTCGACTCGTCCCACGACTCCACGTCGACGACGACCCGAGTGTCGACCGCGTCCCCGGGCGCGCCCTCGATCCGGAGCGTCGAGTCGCCGATGCGCGCGACGTGTACGCCGCCGTCGGACTCGCCCGTCACCATCACTTCGATCGCGTCCCCGGCCGCGTAGTCCGGTGTCGATCCCCGGAACGACCACCCGGCGAGGAACTTGTCGAAGACGCTCATGCGCGGGACACCTCCTCGGAGGCGCGGTCGGGGATGTACTCCCGCCCGAAGCCGGTGATCGCGGCGATGATGAATATCGCCACGAGGAACCAGCCGTGGAAGACGTACGGCACGACTTCGATGGGGTTCACGACCATCTCGGGGCCGTACTGGGACCCGAGGCCGTCCGGCCCGACCATCACCTGGTACCCGACCAACACGCCGCCCGCCCACGGGAAGATGTAGCCGAGCGCGGAGGTGTTGGCGTCCAAGATGTTCGCGCGCCGGTAGCCGTTGATATTGAACTTCTCGCCGATCCGGGCGACGTACGGGGCGATCGCGATCTCCGCCGCGGTGTTTATCGTGATCATCCCGTTGATCGTCGCGGTGCCGAGGACCATCGTCAGCTCCGCCCGGCGGACGGTCGTCGCGACGCGGTCGAGGAGGAACGTCTGGATCGCCTCGAAGCCGCCGCCGCGGATCATGATCTGCGCCATCGCGACGATGAGAAGGGTGAGGACGATCAGCGGGAAGAACCCGACCGCGCCCGTGTAGAGGCTCCCGCCGACGCCCGCGGTCTCGCCGACCTCGACGACCGGGAGCCCGGAGAGCGCCCCGGCCTCCGTCACGGTGAAGGCGACGATGTCGCTCGCGCTCGACAGCCCGAACAGGAGGTTGGACGCGACCGCCACGACCAGCCCCCACGAGATCGCCTCGACGATGTGACGGCCCGCGACCGCGGTGACGATGACGACTCCCATCGAGAGCAGGTGGACTAGTCCGAGGGCGTTCGCGGACTCGCGGAGCGCGACGGCGCCCTCGAGGCTCACGCCGGCCATGGCCGAGCCGGCGATCAGGTACGCGGCGAACGCCGGGACCGCCGCCGCGATAGCGTACTTGAACCGCGAGGCGACGACCCCGCCGATGTCCGCGTCCTGCGTCACGGCGCTCACGATCGTCGTGTCGCTGACGGGCGCGAGGTTGTCGCCGAAGACGGCGCCCGACAGGATCGCGGCGAACAGCAGCACGGGGTTCGCGCCGATGAGCACGCCGGCCGGGAAGAACAGCGTCACGAACGCGACGGTCGCCCCGTATCCGGTGCCGATCCCGGTCGCGAGGAGGCCGCAGAGGATGAACGCGGCCGCGGGGAACGTCGACGCGCCGACGTTCAGAGCGTCGGCCGCGAAGATGAGCCCCTCGACGAAGCCGCCGGCCTGGAGCGTCTGGGCGAACATCCCGGCCCAGAGCCACGCGACGATCGCGGTCGCGGCCACGCGCTGGGTCATCCCTTCGAAGATCGTGTCGGCGTACGCCTTCCAGTCGCCGCGGACGAGGAACATCCCGAGCGTCGTTCCGACCAACGCGCCCACGACGAGCCCGTTGGTGTCACCGATCCCGAGGACGCCGCTCTGGAAGATCGCCCAGGCGATGAAGAAGACGAGCGGGAGGGTGCTCGCCCACTTCCCCCCGCGGAACTCGATCCGCGGGTCGTCGCTCCCTTCCTCGCCGACGCCGAAGTCGCTGCCGTCTGGGGGGTCACCGCCGTCGGTCGCGGCCGGGGTCCCCGCTGTCGTGTCGGTCATTTATCTCTCACACGCCTTCGGAGACCGACGGCTCACGTAAATCCCCGTGTGCGCTCCGTCAGACGGACCGGGAGCGTTCGCCCGACGGAATCGCCTCACGCGGGGACAAGAACACGCTTAAGACCCCCGACGGCGACCGTCCTGACGGGAACAGCACAGCTGCAGATCCGACTCGCCGGGGCCCTTTCGCCCGCGGCTTGGGAATGTAGCAGTGCGCCGACGCCTCCGGCGTCGCGGTCGGGCGGCCCGCTCGCGCGGACCGTCCGGTCGGAGCGCTCGCTCCGCGAGCGATCCGTAGCCGCGCCGCGCGGAGTCCCGGTCACGTTGCGGTTGTGCCGTTCCAACCAGACAGACAATGGCACGAATGCACACGCGCCGTCGCGGTTCGTCCGGTTCGGACAAACCGGCGACGGACGAGACCCCGGAGTGGAGCGACGTCGACGCCGAGGACATCGAGTCCCGCGTCGTCGAACTGGCGGAGCAGGGCCACGACCCCAGCGTCATCGGCCTCAAGCTGCGCGACGAGGGCGTCAAGGGCGTCCCGGTCCCCGACGTGAAGCTGGCGACCGGCAAGAAGGTCACCGAGATCCTCGAGGAACACGACGCCGACGCCGACATCCCGGAAGACCTCCGCAACCTCATGTCGCAGGCGGTTCGCCTGCGCGAGCACATGGCGGAGAACGGGCAGGACCACCAGAACAAGCGCGCGCTCCAGAACACGGAGTCGAAGATCCGCCGCCTCGCGAACTACTACCGCGGCGACGAGATCGACGAGGAGTTCACGTACACCTACGAGAACGCCGTCGAGCTCTTAGAGGAGTGAGCGGCTAGCACGGCGACACCGAGCGACCGATCCCGACCGACACACCACACATGACCGAAGCGACGTCCGCCACGCCCGCCTCCGACGCGCTCGCCGGCGTCCTCGCAGACGCGCCGTTCGTCCGGCTCGTCGCGACCGACGACGGCGACGCGCTGGCAGCCGCCGGGCTGCTCGCGCGAGCGCTCCGAGCGACGGGCACGCCGTTCCAGGCTCGGGTCGACCGCGACCCGGTGCCGGCGGACGTCGACGACGGCGTCGCGGTAACGGTCGGCGTCGACCGCGGGCCGCACGCGATCCCCGGAACGGGACGACCGGCGAGCACGGCCGCCTTCGCGGTCGCCCGCGCCCTCGGCGTCGAACCCGACCCCGTGGTCGCGCTCGCCGGCGTCGTCGCGGCCGGGTCGATCCCCGGCGCCGACGGCTCCGGCGACGCGCTCGACGCCGCGGAGCGGGCCGGCCGCGTCGAGCGGCGGCCCGGCGTCGCGCTCCCGGTTTCAGGCGGCGAGCGCGCCGCTCACGAGACCGACGGCGCGGACGCGGCCCCCTCGCGGGCCGAGGCCCTCGCGGCCTCGACGCTCGCGTCGACGCGGTACTCCGGCGACCCCGATGGGGCGCGCGACGCGCTCGATCCCTTGGGACTGTCCGCCGACCCCGACGCCGACGACCGCCGGCGCTTCGCGTCGCTGGTCGCGGTCGACGCGGTCGACGGCGACGATACGAGCGAGCGCGCGGCCGCTGCGGTCGAGCGCGCGCTCCGTCCGTACGCGACGGACGGTCCCCTCGAGACGGTCGGCGGCTACGCCGACGTGCTCGACGCGCTCGCCCGAGAGGCGCCCGGGACGGGGGTCGCGCTCGCGCTCGCGAGCGACCCGGCTCCGTCGCTTCGGACGGCCGCGCTCGACGCCTGGCACCGCCACGGACTGGCGGCGCACCGGGCGCTCGACGACGCGACGGTCGGCCGGTACGACGGCTGCGTCGTCGCCCGCGTCGACGCGGCGCCGGCGGTCCTGCCGACGGTCGCCCGACTCGTCCGGGACTTCCGGTCACCAGAACCCGTCGCAGTCGCGCTCGACGAGGGCGCGGGCCGGCTCGCGGCCGCTGCCGTCGAGCCGATCGGGCTCGGCGACGCCTGCCGGACCGCCGCCGACGAGGTCGGCGGCGACGGTTGGGGGACCCCCGCTCGCGGCGGGATCGCCGTCGAGACCGCCGGGCCCGGCGACGCCGACATCACGGGGGCGCTGGCCGCGCTCCGGGAGGCGATCTGAGATGTCCGACGACGCCCCCCGAACGGCCGGCGGCGACGCCGACCGGACCGCGACGGTCCGGACCACGCACGCCGACGCCGCGACCGTCGCGGCCGCGGTCGGGCCGGACGAGACCGACTCGATGCGCACGCGCGTCGACGGCGACGCCGTCGCCTGTACCGTCGCGCGACCGACCACCGGCGGGCTCCAGTCGACGCTGGACGACCACCTCGTGAACCTGCGCGTCGCCGACCGCGTGGTCGAGCGCGCTCGGTCGCATATCGCCGCAGACGCCGACTCCGCCGACACCCTCGACTCCACAGACGAACCACAGACGACCGACACCGACACACACACCGACACATGAGCGAACGATCCGTATCCAAGAGCAGAGAACAGAAGCGCTGGTACTCCGTGCTGGCGCCCGAACAGTTCGACCGACAGGAGCTCGGCGAGACCCTCGCCGAGGAGCCCCAGCAGGTCGTCGGCCGCACGATCACGACGACGCTCGACGAGCTGACGGGCGACTCCAACGCGAACAACACGAAGCTGACCTTCAAGATCACCGACGTGGGCAGCGACTCGGCGTACACCGAGTTCATCAAGTACGAGCTGACGCGCGACTACCTGCGCTCGCTCGTCCGCCGCGGCGCCTCGAAGGTCGAGGCGTCGATCACGGTGCTGACCACGGACGACTACCGCATCCGCGTCCAGCCCGTCGCCCTGACGACCAAGAAGGCCGACCGGTCCCAGGAGAAGGCGATCCGCCGCGTCATGATCGACAAGGTCCACGCGGCCGCCGAGGAGCGCACCTTCGAGGCGTTCGTCGACGCGATCGTCGACGGGAACCTCTCGTCGGCCATCTACGGCGACGCCAAGGAGATCTACCCGCTCCGCCGCGTCGAGGTCCAGAAGCTCACCCTCGAAGCGCGCCCGCGCGAGGTCGCCGCCGAGGAGGAGGCCGCCGTCGACGTCGACGCCGACGAAGTCGCGGTCGACGCCGACGAGTAACGGCTCGTCCACCCGACGCGGCCCCGTTTTGCGTTTATCCCTTCCCGAGCGGCCGCGCCGTCACCGAGCGGGTCAGTCCGCGTCCGACGCCGTGTCGGCGGCCATCCGGATTCGCGCCGACTCGAAGCCACACTCCCCGTAGAAGCCGCGAGCGGACTCGTTCTCGACGTCGACGTCGAGCGTGACGCGCTCGCAGCCGCGGTCGGCGGCGGCCCCCCGGGCGCGGTCGAGCAGCCGCCGCCCGATACCCTCGCCGCGGCGCGGCGGCCGGACGTACAGCTCGCTCACGTGGAGTCGGTCGCCCACGGCGAACACGGGTGCGGACGACTCGGGGCTCGCGGCGGCGTAGCCGACGAGGCGGGCGTCATCGCCCGTTTCGCCGTCCGCGACGGCGACCCACGTCACCGCCTCGTCGTCGTCGAGCTTGTCCCGTCGGTGTTCGACGCCCGCGGCGACGAGGTCGACGTCGTCCGCGAGCGCGTTCCGATCGGCGAGCCGCGCCATCTTGCGCGCGAACGGCAGCCACAGGTCCTCGACCAGCGGTCGCACGTCGCCCCGCCGGAGCCGCCTGATCGTCGGGGTCACTCCGGATCGACCGCCATCGTCATCTGTTTGCGGTACTCCTCGAACCCGGTCCGCTCGTAGAACGCCACGGCTCGCTCGTTGTCGACGTCCACGTCGAGCCGGAGCTGCCCGCAGCCGTGGTCGCGGGCGTCGGCGACCGCGCGCTCGACGAACCGGTCCGCGAGGCCGGTGCCGCGGTACGGCGCCGCGACGTATATCTCGCCGATCACCAGCCGGTCCGGGCGATCGAACGGGTCGGGACACGCGTCGACGCTCGTCATCAGCAGGCCGACGAGGTCCAGGTCGGGATCGGTCACGGCGGCGGTCGCGGGGTCGACCGCGGCGTCGGCCGCCCCGTCGGCGGCGGTCGCGGCGACCCAGCCGCGGCTTCCCGAATCGTCCAGCTGGTTCCGGGCGAACTCCACGTGTCGCTCGACGAAGCGCTCCTCGGGCCAGTCCGCGAGGTCGTGGGCCCCGACGGCGTCGGCGAGGTCGCGGTTGTACGGGAGCCACAAGTCGGCCGCGTAGCGGCGGAGGGCCTCCTCGTCGGACGGCAGCCGTCGGATCGCGGGTCGATCGCCGGACATACCCGGTAACTCGGTCGGCGAGAGAAGTGTTTTCCGGCCGCGTGCGACCCGTCCGCATCCGGCGATATCCGGGAGACGAAAGCTTGAAACGCCGCTCGCTCGACCTCTCGGGTATGGAACTGCGGGTCATCGAGAAGACCGACACGGAACTCCACATCGAGATCGCGGGCGAGGATCACACGTTCATGAACGTGCTGAAGGGCGCCCTGCTGGAGTCGGACGACGTCGCGGCCGCGACCTACGACATGAATCCCGAGCAGTCCGGGGGCCAGACCGAACCCGTCCTCACCGTCAAGGCCGAGGAGGGCGACCCGCTCGACGTGCTCGGGGACGCCGCCGAGTCGATCACCGAGCGCACGGACGCCCTGCGCGACGCGGTTCGCGCGGCCTGACCGCGCGGTCTGACCGCGGACGGACCTCTTTCCGCTCTCCGTTTTCCGGTCCCCTGCGCGCTACGAGGGGCATACCTAAGTGCCGACTCCCGAAACGGGGGTGTATGCCGCCGAGCGTACTCATGCTGGGGTGGGGGTACCCGCCGAACATCACCGGCGGGCTCGACGTCCACGTGGGAGAACTGTTCACCGGGCTCCGCGACGAACTCGGTGTCGACGCCGCGCTGGTGTTGCCGGCGGAGTTCGCGCCCGACGACGAGCCGGGACTCGAACCCGTCGAGACCGGCGAGGGCGACGTCGCGGCGCGCGTCGGGGAGCTCTCCGACCGCCTCGCCGAACTCGCGCCCGACTACGACGTGATCCACACCCACGACTGGTTCGGGTACGGGCCCGGTCGCGCCGCCGCCCGCGAGTCCGACGCGACGTGGGTCGCCTCGTTCCACTCGCTGGCGAGCGACCGCAACATCGACCCGCCGAGCCGCGAGGTCGAGACGGAGCGCCGGCTCGCGAACGCCGCGGACACCAACATCGCGGTCAGCGAGATCGTCCGCGAGGACATCCGAGAGCTGTACGACGCGGACTCGCGGGTCGTGTACAACGGCTTCTCGACGCCGCAGTTCTCTGGGAAGGACGTCCGCGAGGACCTCGGTATCGACGGCGAGATGCTGTTCTTCGTCGGCCGCCACACCGACCAGAAGGGGATCTCGCACCTCCTGTACGCGACCAAGAAGCTCCGCGGCCGCGACGTGACGCTCGTCGTCGGCGGGTCGGGCCACCAGACCGAGCAGCTGAAGCGGTTCGCCGAGCTGCTCGGCATCGAGGACCGGGTCGAGTTCGTCGGCTACGTCCCCGAGGCAGAGCTCGGCGACTACTACGCCGCCTCGGACGCGTTCGTCTCGCCCTCGTACGCCGAGCCGTTCGGGATCACGATCACGGAGGCGCTGGAGGCGGGCACGCAGGTCGTCGCGACGCCGTCCGGCGTCGCGGAGGTGCTCCCCGACGGCTGCCTCGTCGAGGTCGAGACGGACTCGGAGTCGATCGTCGACGGGCTCATCGAGGCGCTCGACCGCGAGGAGCCGCCGGAGTACGGGCGCCGCGAGTGGCTGGACGTGGCGGAGGACACGCTCGCCGTGTACGAAGACGTCGCGTAATCCGTTCGAACCCCTTCTCCCCGAGACGCCCCGCTCAGTCCTCGTCGCCCCGGAACACGTCGAACTCGGTCACCGGTTCCGGGTGCGTGACCCGGAAGCCGTCCGCGGTCTCCATGACCCCGCGCGTGCTGCCGGTCGCCCCGCCGTACGGGCTCTCGTCCCCGCCCGCCCCGGCGCCCTGATACGGCGAGGTGTACGGCGACCCGGTCGGGGGGTCGCCGTACACC
>NZ_SGTV01000036.1:0-25104 GCF_005435035.1 Halorubrum sp. SD690R
CCTCTACACCCCTCCCGACGTTCCCCGCCACCGCTCCCGACGTAGATTTAAGAGCCGCCGCCGCGACCGACACCATATGAGCGACGCGCCGACGACTGCGCCCTGCGACGCCTGCGGCGAGGCCACGACGGACGCGCTCGCGCGCACCGTCCGGCTGAGCGTCGACCGGGCGAACATCGACACCCAGCGGCTCTGCCCCGACTGCTTCGCCGACTGGATCCAGCGCTACCAGGACCGCCTCGGCTCCGGCGACGACGGGGGCGACGAGAGCTCCGAGATCATCGTCGACTGAGGCCGAACGCGTTCGCGTCGGCCGGCAACGTCCGTCTCGACCGCCCGTCTTAAGCCCCGGCGGGACGGACGCCGTGGTAATGGATCTCGCCATCGACGCCCCGGCCCCGGCGGCGCCAGACTGCGCCGACGACGGGACGTGGCTCGCGTGTATCGCGTGCGACGAGACGTTCGCCCCGTTCGAGGCGGTGCGCTACACCTGCGACGAGTGCGACGGCCTGCTCGAAGTCCGGTACGACGACCCCCCGACGTTCGACGAGTTCGGGTCCGGTGCGTCCTCCGACGGCCCCGACCGCGGCGTCTGGCGCTACCGCGAGGGGCTCCCGTTCGACCTCGGCGTTACCCTCCCCGAGGGCGACACGCCGCTCCACCGCGTCCCGCGCATCGAGGAGGCGGTCGGCGTCGACGCGCTTCGGATCAAACACGAGGGGATGAACCCCACCGGCTCGTTCAAGGACCGCGGGATGACCGTCGGCGTCCGCGTCGCGAAGGAGCTGGGCGTCGGCGCGCTCGCGTGCGCCTCCACCGGCAACACCTCGGCCGCGCTCGCGGCCTACGGCGGCCGCGGCGGGATGCAGACCCTCGTCCTCCTCCCGGAGGGGAAGGTCGCCGCCGGGAAGATCGCGCAGGCGAGCCTCCACGGCGCGCGCATCCTGGAGGTCGACGGCAACTTCGACGCGTGCCTCGACATCGTCCAGGAGCTGGCCGCCCGCGGCGAGGCGTACCTGCTCAATTCGCTGAACCCGTTTCGGCTGGAGGGGCAGAAGACGATCGGCTTCGAGATCTTAGAGGAGTTCTACGCCGACTACGGGACGTTCCCGGACCGCATCGTCCTGCCCGTCGGCAACGCGGGCAACACCTCGGCGCTGTACAAGGGGTTCCGCGAGCTCGTCCAGTCGGGCGCGCTCGACCCCGACGAGGTCCCCAAGCTCACCGGCGTCCAGGCGGAGGGCGCCGCGCCGATGGTCGAGGCGGTCGAGGAGGGGAACGACGAGATCCGCCGCTGGGAGGAGGTCGAGACGCGGGCGACCGCGATCCGCATCGGCAACCCCGTCAACGCGCCGAAGGCGCTCCCCGGCATCCGGAACACCGGCGGCACCGCCGTTGCCGTGAGCGACCCGGAGATCACCGCCGCCCAGCGCCACCTCGCTAGCGAGGGCGTCGGCGTCGAGCCCGCCTCCGCCGCGAGCCTCGCGGGCCTCAAGAAGCTCCGGCGCGAGGGCGTCGTCGACGACGACGAGCGCGTGGTCTGCCTGACGACCGGCCACCTCCTCAAGGACCCCGACGCCGCCTACGAGGCCGGCGGCGACCCCGAGCCGGTCCCGAACGACGCCGACGCCGTCGTCGACCACCTCCACGACTGACCGCCCGACGGGGCCGGTCGGTGCGGCCGTCCACTTCCCGCTCTCGACCCGCGCCCTCGACACCCCAGAGCCGTTGGCGCTATCACCGATTGCCGAACACGTCGCCCCGACAGTTTGTATTAAGTAGTAAACACTTGAACGACAGACAAGTTGATAGACGCCCCGACGACCGCACCGCTCGCCGCGCTCGCCGCCGTCGTTGCGGTCTGTGCGACGGTGGTCGCGTTCGACTCCCGCGACGAGTCGGGCGGTCGCGCCGCGGTCGCGTTCATGGCCGCGATCGCCTGGTGGTCCGCGGGGCTGTTCGGCGAGGCCGTCGCGACGACTGAGGCCGGGAAGCTGTTCTGGCTCAACGTCCAGTACCCCGCGACCGCGGTCGTCCCGGTCGCGGCGGTCGCGTTCGTCGCGTCCTACCTCGGCTACGACGCGTGGCTCTCCCGGCGCCGCCTGCTCGCGCTGCTCGCCCCGCTCGCAGCGTTGACCCTGCTGAGCTGGACGAACGATGTCCACGGGCTGGTCCGGACCGGGACCGACCTCGTCGCGGTCGGCTCGGGGACGGTGCTTGTCCGGGAGTTCGGCCCGGTGTGGTGGGTCGGCTGGCTCTACTCGCAGGTCCTGCTCGTCGGGACGTTCGCGACGCTCGCGTACGGCGTGTACGACTCGGCGCCCGCGTTCCGCGCGTCCGCGGGGCTGCTGCTCGTCGGCTCTGCCGCGCCGTGGGGCGCGCAGTTCGTCGTGCTCGGGGGCGGCCCGGCGTTCCGGCCCGAACTCCTGTTCGTGCTCACGGGCGTCGCATTCACGATCGCGGTCCGGCGGGGGCGGACGCTGGGCGTGACGCCGGTCGCCCGGCAGGTGACCCTGGAGGCGGTCCCCGACCCGATCGTCGTCGTCGACCGAAGCGGGCGGATCGCGGACGCGAACCCGGCGGCCCGCGCGTGGCTCGGCGAGGGCGTCGCGGTCGGCGTCCCGATCGCGGACGCGCTCGCCGACGCCCCGGAGGTCCGCGCCGCGTACCGCCGCGGCGAGGCCCCTGACGAACCGCTCCGCGTCGAGGTCGCCGGCGAGCCGCGGTTCGTCTCGCTCTCTGCCGTTTCGCTTCCGACGCTCGGCAGCCGCTCGCAGGGGACGGTGTTGCTGTTTCGCGACGTGACCGACTCGGAGCGCAACCGGCGGGACCTCGAAGTGGCGAACGACCGGCTCCAGACGCTGACGCACGCGCTGGCGCACGACATCAAGAACCCGTTGACGGTCGCGGACGGGTTCACGGACCTCGCGACCGCGGGCGACGAGGCGGCGGCCGAGCGGGTCGAGAGCGCTCACGACCGGATCTTCGAGATCGTCGACGAGACGCTCGCGGCCGTCGACCACCCGGACCCAGACGCCGGTGCCGAGTCGTTCTCGTTCGCGGCCGCGGCCGAGGCGGCCTGGCGGACCGCCGAGACGGCGGGAGCGACGCTGACGGTGGCGGGCGACGAGTCGTACGCCGCGGACAGGACTGCGGTGCGGAGCGTCTTGGAGAACCTCTTCCGGAACGCGGCTGTCCACGCCGGGTCCGACGCGACCGTCGCCGCCGTCGCGCTCGACGGCGGGTTCGCGGTCATCGACGACGGCCCCGGCGTCCCGCCGGCGGAGCGCGACCGCGTGTTCGACCGGGGCTACACGACCGCGGACGAGGGGACCGGGATCGGCCTCGCGTCGGTCGCGGCGCTCGCCGAGTCGCACGGCTGGACGGTCGGCGTCGGTGCGGGTCGCGGGGCCGCAGAAGGGGAAGCCTGCCTGTCGGACACGACGGTCGGCGACGGCGCGGCGTTCGTCGTCGCCTTCGGGGATCGACCGATCGAAGCTGTCGCGTCGCCCGTCGTCGCCGACGCGGACGCGCTCGTCGCGGTCTCGGAGTCGCCCGCGGCGGAGTCGTAGCCCGTCCGGGGACGGTCCGATCTCTTCTCCGGGGCTGCGCAGTACTCGCCGTCTACTCGGCGAGTCCCGCGTTACTCGTCCGCACGCCCGTCGGCGCCGTCTAGGGTGATCTCGGTGATCTCGACGACGCGGTCGTCCGCGAGCAGCTCCTCGGTCGCGGCGCCGGGGACGGCCGAGTCGAGGTTGTAGACGGTGAGCGCCTCCCCGCCCTGCGTCTCGCGGCCGTTGAACATCCCGGCGATGTTGACGTCGTGGTCGCCGAGGACGGTCCCGATGAGCCCGATGACGCCGGGCTCGTCGGTGTTTCGCGCGACGAGCATGTGGCCGTACGGGACCGCGTCGACCCGGAACCCGTCGATCCGGACGATGCGGGCGTCCTCGCCGGCGAACAGCGTTCCCTCGACCGCGATCTCGTCGTCGCCGTTGTGGACGGTGACGCGCACGAGGCTCTGGAAGTCGTCGGTCTGCCGGGTCTTCGACTCGGTCACCTCGATGCCGCGCTCCTCGGCGAGCCGCGGCGCGTTCACCGCGTTCACCTGCCACTCCAGCGGCTCGAAGACGCCCTTCAGGGCGCTCGCGGTGACGAGGTCGACGTCCTCCGCGGCGATGTCGCCCTCGTAGGTCGCCTCGACCCCGGTGATCCGACCGTCGAGCAGCTGGGCGGCGACCTTCCCGGCGGTCTCGGCCACGTCGATGTACGGCTCGATTCGCGGGAACGCGCTCTCGTCGACCGAGGGCGCGTTGAGCGCGGTGAGGACCGGCTCGTCGTCGAACGCCGCGAGGACGGCCTCGGCGGTGTCGACCGCGACGTTCTCCTGGGCCGCCTCCGTCGACGCGCCGAGGTGCGGGGTCAAGACGATCTCCTCGACGTCGAGCAGCGGCGAGTCCTCGGGGAGCGGCTCCTCGGCGAAGGAGTCGAGCGCGGCGCCGGCGAGGACGCCGTCCTCGACCGCCTCAGCGAGCGCATCCTCGTCGACGATGCCGCCGCGGGCGCAGTTGATGAGGTAGCCGCCCTCCAGCTGGGCCAGCTCGGCCTCGCCGATCATCCCCTCGGTCTCGGGGAGAAGCGGGGTGTGGATCGTCGCGAAGTCGCCCGCGGCGAGCGCGTCGTGGAGGTCCTCGACGAGCTCCGCCCCCATCCGGTCGGCGCGCTCCTCAGAGATGTACGGGTCGTAGACGACGAGGTCCATCCCGAGCGAGTCGAGGCGCTTGGCGACTTCCTGCCCGACGCGGCCGAGGCCGACGATGGTGAGCGTCTTGTTGTTCACCTCGGTACCGAGGAACTCGCCTTTCGCCCACTCGCCGCCGATCAGGCGACCGTGCGCCTGCGGGATCGAGCGCGCGACGGCGAACGTCATCGCGACGGTGTGCTCGGCGGCGGCGCGGACGTTCCCCTCGGGGGCGTTTGCGACGATGACCCCGTGGTCGGTCGCGGCCTCGATGTCGATGTTATCGACGCCGATGCCCGCCCGGCCGACGATGACGAGCTCGCTCGCGGCCTCGAAGACCGCCTCGTTCACGTCGGTTCCGGACCGCACGATCAGCGCGTTGGCGTCGGCTGCGACGTCGAGCAGCGCCTCCCCCTCCGCCTCGTAGTCGGTGACGACCTCGTGGCCGGCGTCTCGGAGTCGGTCCAACCCCGCGTCCGCGATGGGGTCGGTCACGAGTACCTTCATGTCGAAACGCACCCGCGGCGCGGGGTTAACGCTTTCCTCATCGCGCCGTTTTGCCGCCCGAACGGATCCGCGCTCGTGGGTATCGACTCCTCTGTTTCGACTGGAGAATGCGCGTTCGTGGGTATGTTCGCCGCCGGTACTCCCTTTTATATTGGGCCGCACGTTCCGCGCATGAACCTCACGATCGCGTTCGTCGGCGTCGGCGCCATCCTTGCGCTGACCGCGGTGAGCGCCTTCTTCTCCAGCTCGGAACTCGCGGTGTTCTCCGTCCCCGGCCACCGGATCGACTCGCTCGTCGCGACCGACGCTCCCGGCGCCCGGGCGCTGTCGGCGCTGCGCGACGATTCCCACCGGTTCCTCGTCACGGCCTTGGTGAGCAATAACGTCGCCAACATCGCCGCCGCGTCGGTCGCGACCGCGGTGTTCGTCCGGTTCGGCTTCTCCGGCGGCCAGGCGGCCACGGGGTCGACGCTCGTCACCTCGGTGTTCGTCATCGTCTTCGGCGAGATCGCGCCGAAGTCGTACGCCGTCGCCAACGCGGAGCGACACGTGCTCCGGGTCTCCCGGATCGTCGTCGCGGTCCAGCGCGTGCTCCGTCCCGTCCTGTACGTGTTCGAGGCGGCCTCCGGCGTCGTCAACCGCTTCACCGGCGGCGAGTCCGCCATCGAGTCGTACCTCACCCGGGAGGAGATCGCGACGCTCGTGCGCTCCGGCGAGGTCACGGGCGCGCTCGACCCTGACGAGGGCGCGATGATCCGGGGCGTCCTCGATCTGGAGACCACCACCGTCGCCGCGGTGATGGTCCCCCGGACCGACGTGGTCGCGCTCCCCGACACGGCGACCCCGGCGGACGCGCTCTCGCGGGCCGCGAGCGAGGGAGTCACCCGGATGCCGGTGTACGGCGAGAACCGCGACGACGTGGTCGGGGTCGTCGACGTCCGCGACGCGATCCGCGCCGACGAGAGCGGTGCCGACCTCTCGAGCGCGCTCAGCGAACCGGCGTTCGTCCCCGAGACCAAGCCGCTCGACGAGCTGTTCGCGGAGATGCGCGCGAACGGGACGGGAATGGTGATCGTCGTTGACGAGCACGGCGCGGTCGTGGGAATCGCGACGTTGGAGGACCTCTTCGAGGAGGTCGTCGGCGAGCTGGTCGGCCGCTGGGAGACGGACGCGCTCGACGTGGTCGCGCCCGACGCCGCCGTGGTCCGCGGCTGGACGACGGTCGGCCACCTCAACGAGGCGCTCGGCCTCTCGCTGCCCGCGGACGCAGGCGTCGAGACCGTCGCGGGGCTCGTCACCCGTCAGCTCGGCCGGCTCCCGAAGGAAGGTGACCGCGTCGCGGTCGGCGAGGTCACGCTCGCCGTCACCGGCGCGACCGCGACCCGGGTCACGCGCGTCCGGGTCGAACACGCCGACGAGAACGGGTTCGCGGTCGACGCGTCTGTCGGTCCCGACGGCGGTGACGCCGGCTCGCTCGGGCCCGAGTGACCGCCGCTCCCCCGACGCCGCGGTCTCCACACACATTACCAAACATACATGTGCTTCCGACGGTTCCCGAGAGACACGTCTCTGATCATGGTGAGCCGTTGGGCGTGTGGCCGGTGCGGGTTCGTCGCGTGGACGCGGGACCGCTCGGAGATGGTCGACGTGACCGGGTCCCACCTGCTCGCACACGACTCCGACGCGCTCTCTACGTCTGACTTCCGTGTAAGTTGGGACTGCCCGTACTGCGCCACGGCCAAGACCACCTACGACAGCGGCGGCGCCGTTGCCGAGTTCAAAAGGCACCTGTACGAACACGTCGCCGACCGGGTCGCTGACGGAACACACGTGGCCGAGCGGGTCAACTGGGACGGGGTCGTCCGCGTCGACGCGTCGGCCGCCGGCGACGAGGCCGACGCGCTCCGGACCCACTTCCACGCCGCCGCGGGGCTCGTGGTGGCCGTGACCCCCTCCCCGGAGCGGCTGGTCCGCGCGCTTGACGAGGCCCTCGACGCGTGGCCACGGCGGGCGGTGATCGTCAGCACCGGGGAGTACGACTTCGAGGCGACGCCCGATGTGGACTTCGAGGGCCGGAACGTCGAGATCGTCGAACTCGACCCGCGGCTCTCCCCGGCCGAGGTCGGCGAGACGGTCTCGCGGATCCTCGACGACAACCACGAACCCGGCGAGCGCGTCTCGCTGGAGGTGAGCGTTTTCCACCAGATCGTCGCCGCCTTCGAAGTCGAACGGTCGGTGGCCTTCATCCGTATGCTCGCCGCGCGCCTTGCCGACGCGGGCGGCGTCTTACAGCTGTACGTCGACGCGGACGCGGATCGTAACGTCGCCACCGTTCTGAACCTCCTCGACGAGACGATCGACCTGACGGTCGCGGTCGACGACGGGCAGTTCGTTCGGCGGCCGTGACTGCGGGAACTTGTCTCCCGTTCCCCGTCCTCGCTCACCCGTCGTAATCGCCCTTCACTCGGCGTCGCTGGGTCCAGTCACTCGGCGTCGCTGCGCTCTCACTCGTTGTAGCTCTCCGTGTAGTCCGCGGGCCAGCGGACGTAGACGTACTCCACGTCGCGGTCCGCGGCCGCCTCGACGACGGCCCGCTTGAACCGCCGCAACACCGCCCTGGCGCGCTCCCGCGCGGCGTCGGAGGCGGCCTCGTCGCCGGCGAGCGCGCGGAGGTTCCGCTTGATGTCGACCCCGAGGGCGGAGTCGGTCTCGTCGTCCGGCAGACCGTCCCCAGTCCCGCTCGTCGAGGCGATCCGGGGCAGGTACGCGGCGGCGAGATCGGCGACCAGCCGGTCGCGGTGGTCGAGCGCGTCGATCAGCCACTCGACCGCGGTCGAACGGTCCGCCGCGGTCGGGTCCGCGGATTCGAGGAGTTCGCAGTACAGCCACGCCGCGTACCGCTTGGTCTCGGTGTCGACGCGCTCCTCCGATCCCGCGGTCGCGTCGGCGGGCGCTGCCCTCCGGTCGGCTCCGGTTTGCTCCGCGGCGACTGCCCGGAACACCGCGAGCAGCCCGTCGGCCTCGAAGGGTCGCTCCGCGAGGAGCCGGTCGCGGACATCGCCCGCCGGGACGGCGTCCGACTCGGCGATCACCGCGGCGACGGACCGCGCGGCTGCCCGGCGAACCGATGCCGAGGGGTCCCGCAGCGAGCCGAGCAACACGCCGGTCGCGTCCCGGCGACCGAGCGCTCCGAGCCGACGCACGACGGCGAGCCTGAGTCCCTCGTTGCCGCGCCGTGTCGCGCGCGCGAGCAGTTCGACCGCGTCGTCGCTCTCCATCGTGACAAGCGCGTCGACCGCGGCCCCGCGCACCAGGTCGTTCCGCGCGTTCACGAGCGGGCGAACCGCTTCGACCGCCTCCCCGCCCACCCGCGCGTACCCCCTGACGGCCCGAGCGCGGACCCGCGCGTCGCCGTCATCGAACGCCTCGCGGAGCCGGGGGGCGGCGCCCTCGTCGCCGACGGTCGACAGTCCGGTCGCCCCCAGCATCCGATACGCGGCCCGGTCGTGTCTCAGCCACCGCGAGAACGTCTCGGCAGCCCCGCTCGTCTTCCCGCTTCCGCCCTCGGCGCCGCCGCCTCGCCGGTCGGCAACCCGCCGCCCCAGTCGGTCGAGGTGGTCGTTGCCGTGGAAGTACAGCGACTCGATCGCCGCCGCGCGGACGGTCTCGTCGGGGTCGTCGAGCGCCGCCTCGAACAACCCATCCACGATCCGGCTCGCGGCGGCGCTCATCGAACTGGACGGGCTGCCGAGCGCCTCCGCCGCCTCGCGTCGCGTCGACGCGTCGAACCGCCGATCGAGCCGCGCCAACGCCGGGGGATCGTCGTCGGTCGGCCGCCCGCCGCGCCCGGTGCCGCCGCTCTCCGCCGATCCATCGGCCCCGTCCGGTCGCGGCCTGTCGTCCATCTGTGAACACCTCACCGATCCGGTAGATTAAACGTATGGCCGCGGCTATCACCGATGAGAATCCGACGCGACCGGCGCGCGGTGCCGCGTTATTCGAGTCCGAACCCCCGGACGACACCGTACTCTGGCCCGGACGCGGTAAGCGCCGACTTCACCAGCCGAATCTCGTCGACCGAGAACGTCCCGACTTCCGGATCTCCCGCGTCGAGCGCGTCTCGGACCGCCTCTGCCCCGGCCGCGCTCTCCACGCGGGCCAGCGTCACGTGCGGCGTGAACGCGTGGGCTTTGGGGTCGACGCCGAGCGCGGTCGTCTCCGCTTCGAGCGCCTCGTAGAGCGCGGCGAGGTCGTCGCCGCCGCGGCCGACGCCCGCCCAGGCGACCGAGACGTACTCGCGGTTCGGAAAGACGCCGAGGCCGCGGATCTCGGCCTCGAAAGGGGAGACCGCGGCGCGGTCGACGGCGCGCTCGCCGGCGGCGGCCACGTCGTCGAGGGCGGGGTCGCCCTCGTCGTCCTCCGTGCCGATGTCGCCGAGGAACTTCAGCGTCACGTGCGCCTGTTCGGGGTCGACCGGGTTGACGCCCGACGCGTCCGCGAATGGGGCCTGTGCCTCCGCGACGGCGGGCGCGAGCGAGTCCGGGAGGTCGACGGCGAAGAACGCTCGCATCTCGGTCGCCGGATCGGCCGAGCGACGGATACCGCTTGTGGTGGTCGAACCAGCGCCCTACATAAATACCACCGTATCAGTCCGGCATAATTCCCAGTAGTGACCCTCCCATACTCGCATGTGATGGCCACCACCGACTCCGCGCGACCGGACCCGCCCTCGGAGCGTCGGGCGCCGGCGCGCGAGATGTCGAGCGTCGCCCGCTCGGCCGACGGTCGCCGGATCGCCTACGCGACGTACGGGCCTCCCGACGGCGACCCGGTCGTCTTCTTCCACGGGACGCCCGGGTCCCGCCGGCTGGGCGCGCTCCTCGAACCGGCGGCGCGAGCGAACGACGTCCGCGTGATCGCGCCCGACAGACCCGGCTACGGACGCTCGCCCCCCCAGTCGGGTCGGACCGTCGGCGACGCCGCCGCGTCCGTGCGGCCCGTCCTGAACGACCTCGGAGTCGAGCGCGCGGCCCTCGTCGCGTTCTCCGGCGGCGCGCCCTACACCCTCGCGACGGCCGCGTCGCTCGGCGACCGGGTCACCGGCGTCGACCTCGTCGCCGGCGCGACGCCGCCGTCGTTCGGCGACGACACGCCCGCGGTCCAGCGCCTCCTGTCCGGTCTCGCGGCCGCGACGCCGTCGGTCCTCGGGGCACTGCTCCGCGGTCAGGCGTGGGTCGCGTCGCGCGCGGACCCGTCGTTCGTGGTGGCCCAGTACGCCGAGGACGCCGACGCCGTCCCCGAGGACGCCGCGACCGTGGTGAAGGAGGACTTCCTCGCGGCGTTCGAGCGCCACCGGAACGGCGCGGTCACCGAGTTCCGCGACGCCGGCAGCGACTGGGGGATCGACCTCGACGCGGTCGACGCCCCGGTGCGCCTGTGGCACGGGACCGACGACGCGAACGTCCCCGTCGCCGGGGCGGAACGACTGGCCGAGGCGCTTCCGACCGCCGAACTCCGCGTTCTCGACGGCGCGGACCACCTCGGGACGCTCCTCCGGGCCGCCCCCGAGGCGCTGTCGCGTTCCCGCTGATCGCTGGCTCTCCCCGAGTTCGCCCCTGAAACGCCGCTGCGTCCCCGCTGATCAATCCGGCCCTGCCCGAGTCCGTCCCCGAGACGCCGTTGCGTCCCCGCTGACCGGTTCGGCCCTCCTCTCCGACCTCGTCCCGGGCCCCTCCCGCGGGCGGTCCCGAACCACGCGGATTGATGTACGGCACGCTCGAACGTCGAGCAACGGCGTCATGAAACGGATCAGGTTCTCGGCCGCCTACCCCGAGCGGCTCCGCCACCCCCTCCACGAGGCGATCGCCGGCGACTCGCCGATCCGTCGCGCGGAGCTGCTGATGTGGAGCCCGACGGCGGACGCGACGACGCTGCTCTGGTTCGACGGCGACCGCGACGCGACGGCGTCTGCCCTCGACGCGCTCGACTCGCTGGTCGCGAGCAGCCTCGTGAGCGACGCCGACGGGACCTACGCGTTCCTTCGGCAGGACGCCTACGAGTTCCCGGCGGCGCTCCTCGACACCGTCGCGGCGTCGCGGGTGATATTCCTCCCGCCGGTCGTCTTCCGCGAGTCGGGCGACGTCCGGTTCGAGGCAGTGGGCGCGACGGCGGCGCTCAGCGAGTTCCACGACGACCTCGCGACCCTCGCCGACCTCACTATCGAGTGGGTCCACGAGTTCGAGCGCCGACGGGAACCGTCGCGGCTGACCGACCGACAGCGCGCGGCGCTGGAGACGGCGGTCTCGACGGGGTACTACGAGGTTCCGCGCGAGGGGACCGTCGCGGACGTGGCGGCCGCGCTCGGCTGCGCGACGAGCACGGCCGGCGAACTGCTCCGGAAGGCCGAGGCGGCGGTCGTCGAGCGCGCCGTCGAATCGGCGTGACGGCCGCCGCCGTCCCGGACGCCGACCCGCCGTCGGTTCACAGCCGCTCGCGGAGCGTGTCGGCGGTCGCGTCGCCCACGCCGTCGACGTCGGTGAGGTCGTCGCGGGAGGCGTCGCGGACGTTCTCGACCGAGCCGAACCGCCGGAGGAGGCGGCGGCGCGTCTCGGGGCCGACCCCCGGCACGTCGTCGAGGACCGTCCTGACCTCGTCGCGGACGGTCTGGTGGTAGGAGACGGCGAACCGGTGCGCCTCGTCGCGCACGCGCTGGAGCAGGTGGAGCTCGGGGGCGTCGTCGTCCCAGCGCCGGGTCCCGGTCGGGGTGACGACCAGCTCCTCCGCCTTCGCGAGGGCGACGACGGGCACGTCCCACCCGGTCTCCGCGAGCGCGTCGCGGGCGGCCCCGAGCTGCCCCTCGCCGCCGTCGATGAGGAGGAGGTCGGGGTCCGGGCGGTCGTCCTCGCCGGCGAGCGCGCGCTCAGCGCGCCACCGGACCAGCTCGCGCATGTTCGCGTAGTCGTCGTTGCGTTCGGTGAGCTTCTTCCGGCGGTAATCGGCCGTCTCCGCGCTCCCGTCGACGAAACACACGTCGGAGCCGACCACGGCGGTGCCCTGCGCGTGGCTCACGTCGAACCCCTCGACGCGCTCGGGGCGGGCGATCCCGAGCCGGTCGCCGAGCGCGCCCACGGGGTCGTCGCGGCCGCCGCGCTTCCGGGCGTTCTTCAGCGCGAGTTCGACGAGCTTCGCCTCGCGGCCGGCGCCCGGGACCCGGACCGCGACCCCCTCGCGCTCCAGCCAATCGACAACGTCCCGGTCGGCGGGTCGTTCGGCGAGGAGGACCGCGTCCGGGAACTCCCGCTCGGCGTAGTACTGCGCGAGGAACGCGCTGAGTACGGCGGCGGGGGTGTTGGCGTCGGGGTCCGCCGGGGTCGCGTCGCCGCCGGAGGCCCCCGATTCGGCCGCGTCCGCCACCGCTGCCGCGTCCAGCTGGTGGCGGCTCCGGTCGACCAGTTGCCCGCGCTCGCTGTGGAGCCGGGCCACCCGAGCCGTGTCGCCCTCGACCGCGGCCGCCAGCACATCGACGGTGCGGTCGTCGTTCCGGTCGCTGACGGCCTCGCCCCCCTCGCCGTGGAACGCCTCGACCGCTTCGAGGCGGTCGCGGAGGTTCGCCGCGCGCTCGAACTCGTTCGCCTCGGCCGCGGCCTCCATGCGGCGTCGGAGGGGATCGGCGAGGACGCCCGTCTCGCCCTCGAAGAAGCGCCGCGCGGCGGCCACGTCCTCGGCGTACGCCTCCGGCGATATCTCGCCGGTACACGGCGCCGAACAGATGCCCATCTCGTAGTCGAGGCAGGGGCGGTCGCGCCCCTCGTACTTGTGGTCCGAACAGCCGCGCAGCCGGTACTCGTCGCGGACCGCCTTCACCACGGTCTCGACGCGGCCCACGTCTGTGAACGGGCCGTACGCGACCGCGCCCGCCTCGGGGTCGCGGGTCACCTCGATCCGGGGCACCTCGTGGTCCGAGAAGGCGACCAACGGGTACGACTTGTCGTCCTTCAGCCGGACGTTGTACCGCGGGCGCAGCCGCTTGATCAGGTTCGCCTCGAGCAGCAGCGCCTGCGTCTCCGTGTCGGTGACCGCGAACTCGATCCGGTCGGCGCGCTCGACCATCCCTCGGATCCGGCCCGAGCGCGGGTCCGCGTACGACCGCACCCGGTCGCGGAGGTCGAGCGCCTTCCCGACGTACAGCGTCGTCTCCCCCGCCCGGAACTGGTAGACGCCCGGCTCCGTCGGGAGGTCTCGGGCCCGCTCGCGCACCGCGCCGGCGTCCATCGGTCTCGGATCGCCGTAGCCGCCCGACGCCATTGAACGCTGCGGGGACGAGCCGAAGCGAGGTCACGGTCCGTTCATGTCACTTCGCGAACTGGGTAGTTATCAAACCTGAGTCACGGGGAGAACCGTTTATCCCGATGCTTGGGGGAGAGGGAAACAGATATGACGGGAGTTCGAGGGCTGTTACGGCGCGTGCTCGGGCGGGGAGGTGACTCCCGGTCGGTCCCCGACGGGGGCGTCGTCGTCGGGGAGCCCGCGGGGACGGACGACGCGACGGTCCCGGCCGGCGAGTCCGGTGGCCCGAGCGACGAGGAGTACAGCGTCACCGAGGCGGACGGCGTGGACCGGACCAAGACCTTAGGGGGTGCCGGCTTCGCCGAGGTGTTCAACGCCACGGGCGTCCCGACGTTCATCCTCGACACCGGGGGGAACGTCGCCGAGTGGAACGAGTCGCTCGCGGCGCTCACCGGCGTCGACCGCGCGGACGCCCTCGGCCACGACTACGCCTCGGAGCTATTCTACCCCGACGGTCGGCGCGCCGACACACTCGCGGACAAGGTGCTCGACGCGCCCGAGGACGCGGACGAGGTGTACGATGTCGAGCGGTCCGGATCGGCACGGATCCGCTACCGCGACACGAGCACGATGGTCGACCGCCACGGCGAGGAGAAGCACATCGAGTTCACCGCGACCCCGATGTACGACGGCGACGAGTTGGTCGGCGTGACTGAGGTCGTCATCGACCGCACCGAGAACGTCAACGAGCGCGAGGCGACGGCGGAGCTGGTCGCCGAGATCCGCCAGACCGCCGAGGAGATCGGGGAGGGAAACCTAGAGGCCCGCGCCGTCTGCCGCGAGGAGTGCGAAATTCTCAACGAAGAGCTGTTGAGCGTCATCGGCGTCGTAAACCGGATGGCGGAGAACCTCCAGACCCTCTCCGAGAGCGTCCACGAGAAGGCGCGCGACCTCGACGGCACCGTCGAGGAGGCGAGCGCCGCGGCAGCCGACATCGCCGAGAACGTCGACGAGCAGAACGAGCTCTTAGAGGAGAGCGTCTCGGAGATGCAGTCGTTCTCCGCGGGGATGGAAGAGGTCGCGGCGACGGCTGACCAGGTCGACTCCGCCGCGGTCGCGGCCGCCGACGCCGCCGACGAGGGGTTAGACGCCAGCGAGGACGCCCGCGAGGCGACCGAGGACGTGGTGGAGATAGGCGACGAACTCGTCGAGAGCGTCGGCGCGCTCTCCGAGCGCATGGACGACATCGAGGAGGTCATCGAGGTCATCTCCGACGTGGCCGAGCAGACGAACCTGCTCGCCCTGAACGCCAACATCGAGGCCGCCCGCGCCGGCGAGGGCGGCGACGGCTTCGCGGTCGTCGCCGAGGAGGTGAAGAAGCTCGCCGACGAGACCCGCGGCTACACCGAGGAGATCACGGAGAGCCTCGACAAGCTCCAGACGCAGTCCGCGGAGACCACGACCGCGGTCGAGCGCTCGCACGACCGGATCGAGGACGCGGGCACCGAGATCGAGACGGTCCTCGACTCGCTCGAAGAGATCGCTGACGCGGTCGACGAGGCGGCCGCGGGCGTCGCGGAGGTCGCGCGCACCACCGACGACCAGGCGGCGACCGTCGAGGAGCTCACCTCGTCGCTGGAGGCGGTCCGCGAGCGCTCCGACCGCACCGAGGAGGCGACCGAACGCATCGTCGACGCCACCGACGACCAAGAGGCGGCCGTCGACGAGCTGATCGCCCGCGTCGAACAGCTCGACGCCAGATAACTCCCCTACCGCCCCCAGTCCCGTCCGCTTTCGCTCCCCCGTTCTCTCGGCACCGCCGAACGTTTAACCCCGCTCAGCCCCCACAAAACGTATGTCCGTTACGCCGCCCGGGCCGCTCGGCGACCCCCTGTTCGGGAACGGTCGCCAGTTCGCTGACGACCCCTTCGGTTTCCTCCGCGCCTGCGCCGACAGCTACGGTGACGTGGTGCGGCTCGACCTCGGTCCCAGAGAGACGTACCTGCTCACGAACCCCGCCGACGTCGAGCGCGTGCTCGTCGCCGACGCCGAACGCTACCGGAAGCCCCAGTTCGGCGACGACGCGATGGACACGCTGCTCGGCGACGGTCTCCTCATGAGCGACGGCGACACGTGGCAGCGCCAGCGCACGCTCGCGAACCCCTCGTTCCACAACCGCCGGATCGGCGCGCTCGACGGGACGATGGTCGACCACACGGAGTCGCAGCTCGCGGACTGGGCCGACGGCGAGGTCGTCGACATCCAGCTCGAGGTCGCCCGCCTCACCGTGAAGATCATCGTCTCGGCGATGTTCGGCGCCGACATCACCGACGAGGAGGTGAAGACGGTCCAAGAGAACTTGGAGCCGCTCGGCGCGCGGTTCGAGCCCGACCCGCGGCGGTTCCTGATCCCGAACTGGGTGCCGACCCGCGAGAACCGCGAGTTCGACGCCGCGATCGACACCCTCGAATCCGTCATCGACGGGATCGTCGACCGCCGCCGGGGCACGGAGCGCGACCCGAGCGTCGACCCCGCCGGCGCGGAGGGCGTCGCGGTGCCCGGCCCGGCCGGGGACGGCGACGGCGACCTGCCGATGGACCTGCTCTCGGTCCTCCTACGCGCCCGCGACCGCGGCGAGCAGACCGACGAGAACCTCCGCGACGAGCTGGTGACGATGCTGCTCGCCGGCCACGACACGACCGCGCTCGCGCTGACGTACACGTTCTACCTGCTCTCGAATCACCCTGAGGCTCGTCGCGAGGTCGAGCGCGAGGCCGAGACGGCGACCGCCGACGGCCCGCCGACCGCGGCCGACGTCCGCGACATGGCGTACACCGAGCGCGTGCTCAACGAGTCGATGCGCCTCTACCCGCCCGTCTACACCCTGTTTCGCGAGCCGAAGCTCGACGTGAAACTGGGGGGGTACCGGATCCCGGAGGGGTCCGCGCTGATGGTGTCGCAGTGGGTGACCCACCGGTCCGAGCGGTGGTACGACGCCCCCGAGACGTTCGACCCCGACCGCTGGACGCCCAAGCGCCGGAGCGAGCGCCCCCGGTTCGCCTTCTTCCCCTTCGGCGGGGGCCCGCGCCACTGTATCGGGAAGGCGTTCTCGCTGCTGGAGGCGAAGATCATCCTCGCGGAGATCTGCTCGCAGTTCGAACTCGGCTACGAGGGACCGGACCTCTCCTTGCGCGGCTCGCTCACCATGCACCCGAGCCATCCGGTGCCGATGCGGATCCGCGAGCGGTAGATGTCCGCCCCCGCCGACGCGTACTGCGCCCGGTGCGGCGATCCGCTCTCGAGCGGTCTCGTTGCGACCGACCGCCGCGCCTGCTGTCTCAACGCCACCCCGATCGCGGGCGTCTGCCCGACCCACGGGCCGGTGGGGCCGCACCACGCGGTCGAGGAACCGGACGCGGTCGACGACGCGTAACCTCCGGTTCGCCCTACAGATCGACCGTCGCCGCGACCTCCCGGTACTCCGGGTCCCACGCGTCGAGCGCATGGACGCGTCACCGGACCGGGTCGAACTCGGTCTCGACGAGGTCGGCGACCGCGCCCGGTTCCGGGTCGCCGCCCCGCGCCAGCGTCACGTGCGGGACGTACGCGTCGCCCTCGATTCCCTCCATCGTCCCGAACGCCGCACAGAGCCTGCGGTGAAGCCGAACGAGCCCGTCGCTCTCGACCGTCAGATACACGATCGGCCGCGACCCCGACCGCGGCGCGTCGAAGACGTCGATCCCGGTCACGGCGACCTCGAACGGGTCGGCGGGCGCGAGCGGTCGACGAAGGCGTTCGCGCAGCCGGTCGAGGGCCTCCTGACGAGGCGGGACGGGTCGGTCCCCTCCACGTTCCTCGCCCCCCTCGCCCTCTCCGCGTTCATCGCCCCCGTCGCGCTCTCCGCGTCGCACGTTCTCGACGCCGAAGCGCTTACAGACGAGGGTGTGACGCTCGCGGACGCGATCGAACCCCGTCAGTTTCGGGTGGAGATCGCCGGCGAGGCGGTCGATCGCGGGCGGGAGCGGGACGTTGAGGCTGAACACGTCGGCGTCCGCCTCAGATCCGATCGGTGAGGTGTAAGGCGATCACGACGACGAGCGCGATCCCGATCAGCGTCGGGAGGGCGTCGAGCAGCCAGAAGGCGACCTCGAGGACGGCCCCGACGATCTCCAGGAGAAGCCACACGACGACGAGCAGCAGCACGATCTTCAGGAGGTCGTCGGTGTCGATCTCGGCGCGGTTCATGGCCGGACGGGGGTGCGGCAGCGATAAAAAGACGGTGGTAAAACCGGGCGCTCGCTACGCGATCTTCTCGTACTGCTCGGAGAGCTTCTCGGCGGCCTCGTCGAGCAGTTCGGCCTCGTACTCGTCGAGGTCCCACTCGACGACCTCCTCGACGCCGTTCGCGCCGAGCTTCGCGGGGACGCCGAGCGCGGTGTCGTCGTAGCCGTACTCGCCGTCGAGCACGACCGAACAGGGGAGCACCTCGCCGGTGTCGTTGAGGATGGCCTCGACGGTGTGGGCGACGCCGGTGGCGGGTCCCCACTGCGTCGCGCCCTTCCGGCTGATCACGTCCATCGCGGACTCCTGGAGGTCCGCGAGGATCTGCTCTTTCTCGTCGGCGTCGAACGACGGGTCGCGGCCGTCGACGCGCACCTTCGAGAAGACGGGCGCCTGCGCGTCGCCGTGTTCGCCGAGGATCGTCGCCTCGACGTTCTGGACGGGCGCGTCGAAGCGCTCGGAGAGGACGTAGCGGAAGCGCGCGGAGTCGAGCCGGCCGCCGAAGCCGACCACCTTGTGGCGGTCGCGGTCGCCCGCCTCGTAGAGGTGGCGGTTGAGCAGGTCGACCGGGTTCGAGGTGGTGACGGTGACGAAGTCGTCGTTGTGCTCGGCGATCGAGGACCCGATGTCCTCCATGATCGGCGCGTTGTCGCCGGCGAGGTCGATCCGGGTCTGCCCCTCCTTGCGCGGGATGCCCGCCGTGATGACGACCACGTCCGAGCCGGCGGTGTCCTCGTACTCGCCCTGCCGGACGGTCGTGTTCGAGTCGTACGCGACGCCGTGGTTCGCGTCGGCGGCCTGTCCGATCGTCGTCTCGCGCTGGTCCGGAATGTCCACGAAGACGAGCTCGTCGACCACGTCGCGTAACGCGAGGTTGTAGCCGGCCGCGGCTCCGACGGTCCCCGCCGCACCGATAACGCTGACCTTTGTCATACCGTGTAGATTCGCGACCGGCCGGTGAGTAAACGTTTCGGAACCCCGCTAACGTTCGTGACCGTCGTCGCGAAACCCCTAACTCCCGCGGCGTCGAAGCGTCGCCTCGTGCCGACGTTCCGCTACCCGTGCCCCGGCTGTCGGACGACGAACAGCCTTCACGACGCCGACTGTGAGTTCGAGGGCGTGAGCTGGCCGACCGTCGAGAAGGCGTACACCGACCTCCTGTCGGTGCTGTCCGCGGAGCCCGACGGCCTCCCGGAAGCGGCGCTGCGGGACGCGGTCCCGGCGGAGTGGGGCGGGCTCCACAAGGCCGCGCTCGGCGCGCTCCGCCGCGACCAGCGCGTCGTCGAGGACGGCGACCGGCTCCGCCTGCTCACCGCCGCGGAGTTCAAGGAACGCGTCTCGGAGCCGACTCGCGACCCGATGCGCACCGTCTACGAGCACGGCTCGGTCCCGGGCTGTCACGACAACGCGGTGTTCGCGATGGTGGCGTGGTACGAGATGGTCGGGCTCTCGTGGCCCGAGACCCGCGAGAACGTGATCGAGTGGCTCCGCGAGTCGGGCGCGTGGGACCGCGGCGGCTTCGAGGAGTCGACGCCCGGCGAGCTCGTCGACGCCAAGCGCCACGTGTACGACGAGGGGTACGGCTGGAAAGAGAAGGGACAGGCCGCGAAGCGCGTCATCGAGCGGCATCTGTAGCGCCGGTTCGTCCGGAGCGCGGACCGGACGGACCGCCGCCCCACGACAGCTTTACCCCTGCCGTCGCCGTCGTACCCGACGAATGGCCCTCGACCTCGTTCCCGCGTGGCCCGCCGTCGGCTCCCTCGCGGGCGGGGCGGGGGCGCTCGCGCTCGCGTGGGCGATCCGCGAACACCGCGGCCGCCCCGGCGTCGACTGGTTCCTCGGTGTGTTCGCCGCGCAGGCGACGTGGTGTCTCTCCTACGGCGTCGGCCTGCTGGTCTCCGAACCGGCGATCCGAGCCGCGCTGGAGGCGACGATGTGGCTGGGCGTGATCTGGACAGGGATCGCCTTCCTCGGGTTCGCACTGGAGTACACGGGCCGGAGCGACGTGGTCCG
Source organism: Halorubrum sp. SD690R (assembly GCF_005435035.1). Classification (NCBI taxonomy): domain Archaea; kingdom Methanobacteriati; phylum Methanobacteriota; class Halobacteria; order Halobacteriales; family Haloferacaceae; genus Halorubrum; species Halorubrum sp. SD690R. The sequence continues at coordinate 19,829 of NZ_SGTV01000036.1, forward strand.
GAGCCGCCTGTTCGCGGCGGTCGTCGGGTTCGGCGCACTCTCGTCCGCGCTCGTCGTCACGAACTCGCTCCACGGTGTCTTCTGGACCGACTTCGCGCGCGACCCCGCCTTCGGCGTCGAGACCGTCTCGTACGCGTTCGGGCCGTGGGCGTACCTGACGGTCGCCGCGGAGACGGTCCTCGTCGCCAGCGCCGTGTTCCTCCTCGTCGACACGCTGCTCAGCTACGGGCCGCTGTACCGCCGCGAGAGCGCCGCGGTCGCGCTGAGCTCGCTGCCGCCCGGGTTCGCGCTGGTCGCGTGGGCGCTGGCGCTCGGCCCGGTGCCCCAACTCCAGCTCGCGCCGGTGATGTTCGTCCCGCACCTGCTCCTCGACGCGTATGCGTTCGACCGCGCGGAGATGTTCGACCGGAACCCGACCACCAGCCGCGCCGCGGAGCGCACCGCGATCGACGACCTCCGCGACCCCATCGTGGCGCTGGCGCTCGACCGCCGCATCGTCCGGATCAACCCCGCGGCCGAAACGGTGCTCGGCGTCGACGCCCAGACCGCCCGCGACCGCCCGCTCGCCGATTTCCTCGATCTCCCGGTCCGCATCGGCGACGCGGGCGAGGGCGAACCGGACGGCGGCGAGTCCGGCCCGGACGACGAAGCGGGCGGTTCCCGCGAGACGGTCGAGATCGACGCCGGCGACGGCGCCCGCAGCCGCACGTACGCGGTGTCGGTCTCCCGGCTCACCGACCCCAACGGCACCCACGTCGGGTACACTCTCGTCCTCTCGGACGTCACCGACCGCGAGCGCCGACGCCAGCAGCTGGAGGTGCTCAACCGCATCCTGCGTCACAACCTCCGCAACGACGCGGGCGTCGTCCGCGGGTACGGCGAGATCCTCCGCGATCGCGTCGACGACTCGGAACTCGTTCAGATGGCCGACGCGGTCGAGCGTCGCGCGGGCGCGCTGGCCGCGCTCGGCGAGAAGGCCGGGACCGTCGAGCGGCTGCTCGAAGATCGGGACCCCGAGCCGACGGACGTGCGCGACCTCGTGACATCGGCCGTCGCGGACGCCCGTGGCCGCGACGACGCGGCGATCGAACTCGCGGTCGACGGCGAGCCGACGACCGCCGACGGCGGGGCGGCGACTTCCGTCGGCGAGCGGACGACCGGAGACGCCGACGACGACGAGTGGGTCACGCGGGTCCGGCTCGACGCGCTCCGCGCGGTCGTCGAGAACACGGTGGAGAACGCGCTCGATCACCACGACGGTCAGGGAACAGAACGCGATGACGGCGGGGCGTGGGTGCGGGTCGCGCTCCGTCGAGAGGAGCGCGGAGGCGACGGCGGCCACGAGGGCGAGGGCGACGCGCGGTTCGTGCTCGCCGTCGCGGACGACGGGCCCGGGATCCCCGAGCACGAAGTCGAGGCGGTCGAGTCCGGGCGGGAGACCGCCCTCGAACACGGCTCCGGGCTGGGCCTGTGGGTCGTCGCGTGGGGCGCCGCCGCGGTCGGCGCCGACGTCGAGTACGCCGACCGGGAGCCGCGGGGGACGTGGGTGACGGTGTCGGTTCCGGTCGTAGACGGTTTATAAAGCGTGTGCCTCGCCGTACGCCTGTGCCTTCAGACGATCGTAGCGCTCTCGCGAGTCGAGCACCCACTTGTACTCGAATCCGGGCGGTGGGGTGCTTCAGTCGAGGAACGAGCGAGTCTCTTCGACCCCGAAGCGGATCGTTTCGCGGCCGTACGACGGTGAGAGGCCAATCTCCTCGAATAGATTAAAAAGAACCCCTGACGGTCGTCTCGGTGTCGTATCCGTATTGCTGTTCTCGGTTCGCCGTACTCCTGAACATCGAGACACCCGTCACAGACGTACCACATCTTGGCGATCCGTGGCGTCAGCGATAGACTCTCTGGGAACCGCTTCTCGCCGGATCGGTACCACCGACGAAGTGACCGCATGAACGGGTGAGATCGCGATATGACGGTATACATATCGTGATAGTTCTCAGCCCTCGCATTTGGACTGAACCCCGATTCACGGTTACTATGTGCCAGCTCCGTTGCCGTCTTTTTTTAATCGGACACCGGTCTCAACACCCCCATCTCGTGGTCGAACCACTCCAAGGATTGCTTGTAACCATCGGGAGACGGAACAGGCCGTGAGCACCGTCGTTCGTCTTTGGGACGGACCCCCCGTCACCCATGAAACAGCCGACGAGGATCTCGCGAAGGTACGTGGGTGTTTCGGGGTAGTAACAGCTTCCGCGTGCCCAGTGACTACCGACCCGCTTGAACGACTCTCCGCATCCTGGACACGCTTCCCTCGGTAATTTACTCGCTCTGAATCCTCGGTGCAAGCATATACGTTGCCTGTCCGAGCCCCTCGGCGAAGCCGTAGTGGAGCTTGACGGGAAACTCCTCGCCGAGCTCGACGGTGACCTCGGCGTCGGAGGGGATCGCCTTGTTCATGTCCTTGAGGTAGTCGAGGCTGAACAGCGAGTCAGCGGGGCCGGCGGTGAGCGCGATGAGGTCCTCGCGGTCGAGCTTGAGGTTCACGTCGTCGGTGTCGCCCTCGGCCTCGATGAAGAACGCCTCGTCGGTCTCGTCGACGCGGAGGCGGATGTGGTCGGAGACCATGTCGGCGGCCTTGATCCCGCGGTCGAGCTGGGCGCCCTCGACGACGATCTCGGAGGCGAGATCGAGGTCCGGGATGTCCGGCTCCTGGCGGATCGAGTCGGGGTCGATGAGCGCGAGGGTGTAGGATAGGCCGTCGATCTCGATGTGGAGCTTGCGGGTCTCCTCATCGAGTTCGAGGTGGATCAGGTCGCCCGAGTTGGCCATGCCGGCGATGTCCTCCAGGCGGGCGAGGTTGACGCCGATGACGCCGCCGTCGGCGTCGTAGGACTCGAACGCGGCCGCCTCCAGCGTGAGGTCGACCATGCCGACGTTGGCGGGGTCGACGGCCCGGATGGAGAGCTCCTCCTCGTTCAGGCGGATCTTACACTCGTCGACCAACACGCTCACCGAATCGAGCGCGTCCTGAAACGTCGACGCGCCCACGATGGCCTTGAACATATACGTTCGGCTAGGGCGGTATCCCCTAAAAAGACACCCGATCGGGTCGGCACGGAAACGCTCAAACCGACCGGATGAGCCGGGCGACGACGACCCCGAGCGTCACCACGGCTCGCAGTGGGCGGAGCCGTTCGAGCCGGTATTCGAGGGTCTCCGCCTCGTCGGCGTCCCGGCCTCTCGCCTCCGCGTCCGCGCCGTCGTCCGCCGGATCGCGCGTGAGGTCGCGGGGCTCCTCGCTACCGGGGCCGCGGGGCGCTCCGTCGCCGGGGTCGGGCGGCTCGGATCGGCCCGTCCGTCGGGGCGCCGTCGGCCGGCTCCGCGAGCGGTGTCGGGTTCACGTCGGTGCGCTCGGGCGCTGACAGTGGCTCGTCGACCGTGTGTGGCCTGCGCCGCGCCAGGCGGTACACGACGGTACGAGGGTAATTCATGAGTAGACGAGCCGAACGCAAGACGGAACTGAAACTCGTCCGCGCGGGAGCGGGTTCCCGGACCGATCGCGCCGGTCGTCGCGCGCGGCCCTCAGACGAGCGGCTCGACGAGGTCGCGCCCCTCGGCGAGCAGGTCGTCGACGGCCTCGTCGGAGTCGGCCTCGGCGTACACCCGGAGCTTCGGCTCGGTGCCCGAGGGGCGGACGAGCAGCCACGAGCCGCTCTCTAAGAGGAGCTTGAACCCGTCGAGCGTGACGACCTTCGCTACGGGGGACCCGCCGACTGCCTCCGGGATGTGGTCCTCCAGCTCGTCGAGGACCGCTTCTTTCCGGTCGTCCGGGCAGTCGAGCGACACTTTTCCGGCCGCGATGTGGCCGTGCTCGTCGAGCAGGCGGTCGACGCGCGCGTCGAACGGCTCGGCGGCGTGGGTCGCGGCCGCGAGCAGCCCCATCAGCACGCCGTCCTTCTCCCGGACGTGACCGCGGAGGGTGAACCCGCCGGACTCCTCGCCGCCGAACAGCGCGTCGTGCTCACCCATCGCCTCGGCGACCCACTTGAAGCCGACCGGGGTCTCGTACACCGCCTCGCCGTGCGCCTCGGCGATGCGGTCGACGAGGAACGTCGTCGAGACGGTGCGGACCGCGGGCCCGGAGTCGGTCTCCAAGAGACGGTCGTAGCAGGCGGCGTAGAAGAGGTTCGCGTCGAGGACGCCGCGCTCGGGCGTGACGACCGCGATCCGGTCTGCGTCGCCGTCGTTGGCGATCCCCAGATCCACGTCGCTCTCGGGGTCGGTGACGCGCTCGGCCAGTTCTCCGAGGTGTTCGGCCGACGGCTCGGGGGAGTCGCCGCCGAAGGTCACGTCGCGCTCGCAGCGCAGGCGCTCCACCTCCGCGCCGGCCGACTCGAGGAGCGCGTCCGTGACGCCGCGCCCGCTCCCGTGCATCGCGTCGTACGCGACCGTGAGCCCGTCGAGGTCGACGCCGTCCCCGTCTCCGGCGACGCGGCCGACGACCTCGCGGGCCGCGTCGGCGTGTTCGCTCACGAGGTCGACCCGAGAGATGTCGCCGCGCTCGGCTTCGGGGAGCAGGTCGGGCTCGGCGAGCCGGTCGACGACATCCTCGGTCACGTCCGGCAGCGCCGGCGCGCCGTCGTGCGGGATGAACTTCACGCCGTTGTACTCGGGCGGGTTGTGCGAGGCGGTGATCATACACGCGCCGGCCAGTCCGCGGTCGACGATAGCGTGGGCGATCACCGGCGTCGGCGCGTCGCGCTCGGGGAGGATCACGTCGAAGCCGTTGCCCGCGAACACCTCCGCGAGGCTCTCGGCGAACCCCTCCGAGGTCTCGCGGGCGTCGTACCCCACCGCGACCGGTTCGTCGTGCCCCGCCGCGTCGAGGTGGTCGGCGATCGCCTGTCCCACGATCCGCACGCGCTCGTCGGTGAACGTGTCGAGTGTCGCGCGCCACCCGTCCGTGCCGAAGGCTATCTGGTCCATGTCGGCCACGTCGGCGGCGGGGACAATAATGCCCCGTGTCGGCCGCGAAGGTTGCGCGAGCGGATCGCCCGCGGCTATTGATAAATAAACCGCGGCGGCGCGTGCCTCCGAACGCCCGCAGGACGTGAGGAGCACGCGCGAGGGAGTCGGACCGGCGCGATAATGATCAAGATAACTTCTGAACGCTAAGAAACTTCTCACACCACTTTCTGGCGTAGCTGACTCGCTGTGTCACTTGTTCAAATACGTCTTTGACGAGTTCGTGAAATTCGTCCTCGTCGTCGACG
>NZ_SGTV01000037.1:0-24774 GCF_005435035.1 Halorubrum sp. SD690R
TCCCCGTCCCGCCCCGCGCTCTCTGACCGTCGTCTCCCCACATTCCCGGCGATTCCGGACGTCGGTGATCGTTCGTCTCGTTTTATTCGTATTATAACAACTGAACCGGACGATTCGGCGATTCGGGCGACCCTTGTCGAAGAAGATACTGTTATCCGGCTTCCTCCGCTACGGAGTCGCATGTTTACCGATCGCTCCCGCCGACCGACCCGGAATTCCGGCGTCGGCTCGGCACCCGCCGTCCCGCTCGCCCGCCGCCGACCGCTCGCCGGAGACCGACCCTCTCGGACCCGCGACGGGGTAGCCGCATGCGCGTAGTCGCGAAGTTCGGGGGAACGAGCCTCGGCAGCGGCGACCGGATCGAGCGCGCGGCCGACTCGGTCGCGAGCGCGGTCGCGGCCGGCCACGAGATAGCGGTCGTCGCGAGCGCGATGGGGTCGACCACCGACGACCTCCTCGACGACATCACCTTCGAGACGGACGACGCCGACCGCGCGGAGATCGTCTCGATGGGCGAACGCACCAGCGTCCGCATGCTGAAGGCCGCGCTGTCCGTCCGCGACGTCGACGCCGTCTTCCTCGAACCCGGCCACCCGGATTGGCCGGTCGTCACCAACGAACTCGGCGAGGTCGACGTGGCGGAGACGAAGCGGCGGGCGGAGGAGATCGCGGCCGATATGGACGGCGTCGTCCCGATCATCACCGGGTTCCTCGCCGAGGACCACGAGGGCAACGTCACCACGCTCGGGCGCGGCGGCTCGGACACCACCGCCGTCATGCTCGGCAACTACATAGACGCCGACGAGGTCGTGATCGTCACCGACGTGGAGGGCGTGATGACCGGCGACCCCCGCGTCGTCGAGGGCGCGCGCAACGTGGGCGAGATCACCGTCGACGAGCTGCGCAACCTCTCTTTCCGCGGCGCCGAGGTCGTCGCGCCGTCTGCGCTCTCGTACAAGGACGAGGGGCTCGCGGTTCGGGTCGTCCACTACCAGCACGGTGACCTGCTCCGCGGCGGCACGCGGATCGAAGGCGAGTTCGAGAGCCTGATCGACATGCGCGAGGAGCCGCTCGCGTGTCTCACCATCGCGGGGCGAGCCATCCGCAACCGCCCGGGGATCCTCTCGGAGCTGTCGAACGCGCTGCGCGCCGAGGAGGTCAACATCGACGCGGTCGCGTCCGGCATGGACTCGGTCACCTTCTACGTCGATGTCGACATCGCCGAGACCGCCGAGGCGCTGCTCCACGAGGCGGTCGTCACCGACGAGGCGCTCTCCTCCGTCACCGTCGCCGACCCCATCGCCGTGATCCGCGTCACGGGCGGCGAGCTCCCCAACCAGTCGGGGGTCATTCAGGACATCATCGCGCCCATCGCGGACGCCGGAATCAACATCATCGACCTGATCACGAGCGCCACCTCCGTCGCGGTGTTCGTCGACTGGGACGACCGAGAGGAGGCCCTCGAAATCGTCCAAGAGCGCTTTGACTAAGCCTCGCGGGGATCGACGACCGCGACTCTGACCGGATCGGTGGCTCCGACCCTGACCGGATCGACGACCGCAACCCTGACCGGATGGGCGGCTGCGATCCTGATCGGATCGGCGACCGCGACCCTGACCGGATGGGCGGCCGCGGCCCTGACCGGACGACAAACCCCGAAGCGTCCGCCTCAGCCGCTTTCCGCCGGATCGAACCGGTACCTCGTCGTCGCCGTGCCGTCGATCCGCGGCCCGGATCCCGCCGCCTCGAAGCCGAACGCCTCGACCACTTCCGGACCGATCCCGTCGGCGGGGACGATGACTTCGACCGACATTCCCTCTCGTTTCGCGAAGCCGACCGGCTCCTCGAACAGCCGCTCGACCGCGGCCGCGGTGCCCTCGAAGTTCGTCACGTGAACCGTCCCGTCACGCACGTCGAACGCGACGAATCCGGCGACTGCGTCGACCGGGGTGTCGTCACCGCCGTCACCGTCGCCGCTCGGCTCCGACGGCGAGGGCGCTCCCCCCGATTCCGACCCGGCGTCGTCTGTCACCGCGACGCGAACCGACCGGTCGTGGATCATGTTCCGAGCGACGCCGCGGGGTCGGCCCGTCATCGACCCGACGGCCGCGGCGTCGGCCTCGACCGCGTCACGAACTCGCATACGTCAGTACTCTCGGCCGACGGCATAAAATCGCCGCACGGTTGGCGTCGACCGGATGATTTTAACGACGGGCGGACGGATTGTCTCGCATGTCCAAATCGACCCAGATCGTGGTTGGCACGGTCGGCGTCTCGGCCGTCCTCTCGGTGCTCATCATCCTCTCGTACGTCCTCGGCTGATGTTCTCGCCCCGGGCGCTCGACGACGATATTGAAGCGGTCCGCGATCAATACGCACCGGGATCGCCGGTCCTCGACGTCGAGTCCGACTTCGAGACCCTCCCGCCGGCCGCCGCGGAGGACCTCGGCCTCTTTGTCGACGCGCTCGACCCCGCGTCGTACCCCGCCGAGTGGCTTCCCGAGGCGGTCCCGGACCTGCTCGGCAAGCACGCTGGCCCGGCGTTCACCGTCGGACTCCCCGGCGACGGGACCGTCGTCCGGACCGCACAGACCGATCCGCCCGCGGTCCTCGTCAAGCGACGTGCGGAGGGGACGCCCGAAGACTTCCTTGCCTTCCTCGTCGCCGAGCGGCTAGTCCAGATCGACTGCGACCCGGCTCCGGGCGCAGTGAGCGGCGGAGACTCGACCGGGCTCCCCGAGACGTTCCTCCCCTTCTTCGGCGAGCGCTACCGCGACCTCGACGCGGCGATCCGCCGCCCCGACCCGGAGACGGGCGCGTCGACGACGGGATTCGGACCGGCGGACGTGTTCCAGGTCGCGAACGCGCTGTTCGACGCGTGGGTCGGCCTCCACACCCGCGACACGCTCGCGTCGTGGGAGTCGGAGCACCCCCGGCTGTACGACGCGTGGGTCGACGCCGGCAAGCGGCTCTCCGGCCGGCTCGGTGAGCTCTCCGGCGAGGTCGCGCGCGGCGACACGGAGTTCCCGAGCGCGACGGAGTACGCCTGCTCGGCGGTCAAACACGACCTCGACCTCCCGGCGCCGTACGCCGCCCTCGACACGACCGCCTACCGGGACCGCGGGGCCGCCTACGCCGTGGCGTGGACAGAGAAGACGTTCGCGGCGCTTCTCGACGAGAGCTGACGCTTCCTCGCGGCGGCAGACCGCCGCTCAGACGTCTACGACGACGTTCCCGTCCCCGTCGAGGTCGATGACACCGTCGAACAGGTCGCGGAACCGGTCGAGCGTCGCGACCTCGTGGACCTCTTCGGAGAGGTGGAAGATACCGACCGCGTCGTGCTCGTCGAGGAGGTCGAGGATCTCGCTCGCGGCGTCGTACACCGCGTCGTCGTCGGCGTAGTAGGCCATCTCGGTGAGCGAGTCGACCGAGACGCGCCGCTTCCCCTCGTTCTCGGTGAGGAACCGCTCGACGCGGTCGACGACGCCGTCGAGGTCGTCCGGCGCGGAGACGTAGTAGACGTCGTCGGCGGTCCGTCGCGAGTAGCCGCGCTCGACGGAGAGCGTGTCGAGGATCGTCGCCTTCGTCTCGTCGACGTCGTAGTACTCCAGTTTCTGTTCGACCTCGCGGGCGGTCGTCCGGGTCGAGACGACGAGGAACGCGTCGGTGTCGGTCTTCAGGAAATCGGTGTCGATCCGGTCCGTCTCGCCGATGCTCGGGTGGACGAGCAGGAGTCCCGTGCCACCCGGTATCGCTTCCGGTCCGTTCTCGATCGCGAGCGAGTAGTCCATGGGATCGGCAATCACGCGACCGACTTAACGGTGCGGTCGACGGGCTAATAATTAAGTCAAATAGAATACACCTGTGGTTGAGAAAATGAGCGATACGTCTTCTGGGACATACGACGCTGTCATCGTCGGCGGATTCTCCGGCGTCGTCACCACGATACTCGCCGTCCGTGAACTCCAGGACGTTGATCTGTAAGTCGACCCGCTGGATCCGGACGGGTTGGGTGGCCTCAGCATCACCGGATACTTTTCGATTCGCACTACGCTCACGTTCTCGACGGGGTCGCTACTTCTCCCCCCCGCGTTCATTTTCCTCCGGGCAAACGCCCCCTCGCGGTTGGTCTCTGTGATCGCCGCCGGTTTCGTCGGAACGATTCTCGTTTCGTTCCTCTACCCGACTCGACTGACCAATAGAAGGCCCAACAGCACAGCGACTCAAGATTGGAGGAACTCCGAAAAGAGCATCCGACAGGCGAAACTGGCGCCCTCAACTACTCGAAAATCGAATCCAGTGACGAAAACACGGAATTACTGAATCGAATGGAACTAGACAGAGTCCGTCGGGAGTAGCAGAACTACCAAAATCTACGGCTCATTCCGTTTCAAGTGAGTGGCCTCCTGAAACTGATCTCGTCGCTCGTTCTCCCGATCCTGTTCCTCGTAATTGATTCGTACGTACTCTGCGTCTCCACCGCATTCGCCCCCTTCGTTTCATCTGGAGATCGCCGTCACGGACCGATGAGTTGTGACAAGTCTCGATCCTGCGTTCAAACGCGTCGGTCGGTTTTTTTGCCCCGCCCGTCGTCGGTGCGTTCGATGCCCGGGCACGACTCCGCGCGCGACATCTACCGGCAGGCGGTCCCGGTGATAACCGTCAGCCTGATCGCCGGGCTGTTCGCGGGGACGATACTCGCCTCCGACGCCATGCGCGCGAACATCGCGGAGGTCCCCGGGCTCCTCCTGTTGCTCCCGGCGTTCCTCGCCACCCGCGGGGGAGTGTACGGCTCGCTCGGCGCCCGGCTCTCGACCGGGCTCCACCAGGGGATCATCGAACCGCGGTTTCAACCCGACCGGCGACTCACGAACGCGGTCGTTGCCTCCTTCCTGAACGGAATGACCGTCTCCGTGTTCATCGCGGTCGTCACCTACGCGACGCTCGTCTTGTTCGGTGACGGCGGGAGCCTCTTCCAGCTGGTCGGCGTGATGGTCGTCGCCGGCTTCCTCTCGGCGGTGCTGATGATCACGGTGCTCATCGCGGTCATCTTCCTCGGCTACCGCCGCGGGCTCGACCCAGACAACGTCATCGGACCGGTGGTCACCACGCTCGGCGACGTGTTCGGGGTGTTCTTCCTCTTGGTCGGCGTCGCCGCCGTGGGGGCGCTGTCGTGACCGACCCCGAGTCCACCGCGGTCGACGAGTGGTCGGTCCGACGGATCGTCCGGACGATGATCCCCCTGCTCGCCGCGCTGTCGGTGCTTCAGCTCGTCTCGGGGACGGTACTGGAGACGTACGAGGCGGTACTGCTCAGGTACCCGGCCCTGCTAGTCCTCGTTCCCGTCCAGATCGGGACGGCCGGCAACCTCGCGTCGATCACCTGCTCGCGGCTCACGACCCAGCTGTACCTCGGGACCTACGAGCTCAGCCCGTCGAACCCGGCCCTCCGGGCGAACGCGGGCGCGGTGTTCGGGCTCGCGGCGACCGTCTTCGGTGCCGTGGGAGTCGCCGCGTGGGCGATCGGGCTCGCGCTCGGCGGGTCGCTCGCGCTCGGCCGGGTGCTGCTGATCTCGTTGGTCTCCGGGCTGTGCCTCGCGGTCCTCGTCGTCGTCGCCAGCGTCGCCGCCGTCGAGGTGTCCTACCGCGTCGGGCTCAATCCGGACGACACGACGATCCCCGTGGTGACGAACCTCTGTGACATCGCCGGCGTGCTGATCCTCTTCGCGGTCGTCTCGGTCGTGCTGTGAGGCCGGAGCGAGCGGCACAGCGCGACCGCGGCGCCGTGACCGCGACAGCGCGCCACGCCCCTCTCAGAACACGCTGTCGGCGGTCGCCGCGCCGACGACGCTGAACATCGCGCCGACGGCGACGGCCTTCGCCGTCGTCGCCACCACCGCGCCGTCGCCGATCCCACCCTCGACGAGGAACGTCTGCGGGGCGTCGAAGATCAGCGCGAGCAGGAGCACGGACCCGAACGCCACCGTCATCAGCGAGACGAAGCGGGTCGGGATCCCGACGAAGTCCGGCTCCTCGTCGACGTCGCGTCCGGTGTCGGCCCGGTACAGCGCGGCGTACCCGATCAGTCCGACGAGCGCGGCGGTCACACCGGCTTGGACCCAGTTCATCCCCGCGGCGAGCTCCCAGACCTCCGCGGTGACGACGAACGGCCCCGCGAGCAGGAAGCCGCCGACCGACTGCTGGGCGATGTCGGCCACCCGGAAGTTCGGTCGGCGGAGCGCTCGCGGTCGCTTCATACCCACCGGCGGGAGCGGAGCCGGTAAAACACCGCCGTTTTTCACCGCTCTCCCCGTTCGGCCGGTATGAGCGTCCGCGAGGAGTTCGACGAGTGGGCGGCGAGCGGGAAGGACCGCGGGATGGAGGACCGCCACTGGCACACCGCGAAACACGTGTTGGCCCGCATGCCGGCCGAGGCGGGCGACGCCGTCCTCGATCTGGGGACCGGCTCCGGCTACGCGCTCCGCGCGCTCCGCGAGCGGGGGATCGACCGCGGCTACGGCCTCGACGGCGCCCCGGAGATGGCCAGCAACGCCCGCGAGTACACCGACGACGACGCGGTCGGCTTCCTCGTCGGCGACTTCGACGAACTCCCCTTCGCCGACGACTCCTTCGACCACGTCTTCTCGATGGAGGCGTTCTACTACGCGGCCGACCCGGTCCACACCCTCGAAGAGGTCCGGCGCGTGCTGAAGCCCGGCGGTACGTTCTACTGCGCGGTCAACTACTTCGCGGAGAGCGAGACCACCCACGCGTGGCAGGAGAACATCTCGGTCGACATGACGCTGTGGTCGCGCGAGGAGTACCGCGAGGCGTTCCGCGAGGCCGGGCTGTACGTCGCCGAGCAGGACGCGATTCCCGACCGCGAGACCGAGATTCCCGACGCCTCCGCGTTCCCGACCGAGGGGTACGAGACGCGCGAGGCGATGATCGATCGGTATCGGACCTGGGGGACGCTGCTGACCGTCGGCGTGGCTCCCTGACTCGGTCCGTCGGGATTCGACCTCCCGTGGCGGCCGGTGCGAGACGAACAGTTGATCTCCCAACCGTTTTACCGAGTCCCACAGTCGTCTCCCTCAATGGACGTCCGCCGTGCCCTCCTCGGCCGTCCCGACGGTCGCTTCCGTATCGCCGGCACCGTCGGTCTCGTGTTCGTCTTTGCGTTCGTCCTCTACGCCGCCTACTGGCGGTCGAACGCGGCGTACGGTGCGAGTACGGAGGTGACCACCCAACTCGGTGCCATCCGCGCGGTCGCCCCGGAGATCAGCGACATCGGTCACTCGCGTGCCACCGCCGTCCTCTACCTGCCCGCCGCGGCGATCGCTATCCTCGTTCAGTATCACGGTGGTGCCGCCATCTACACGCTCGCAGCGGGGCCGCCATCCCGGTCGCGTCGGCTCTCGCGCGTGCGGCGTTCAGCCCCTTGCCGGACGTACTGGAGATGGAGGTCCTCGGCGTCACGCTTCCGACTCACCTCCGGCTCGGCCTCGCGGTCGGCGCCTTCGCCGTCGTCGTCGGTTCTGCCCTCCGTCGATTGAGTCCCCCGAGCGAGCGTTCAGCGTCGGAACGCTTCTTCGGCTCGTCGGGGGAGCGGCACAGAGCGGTTGTCGTCATCGCTGTCGCCGCCGTTCTCTCGGTCCCGTCCACGTTCTGGTTATATGCCTCCTATCCGACCTACCAGCCGTTCGGGTACGCCGTGTCCGGGGCTCCGATCGCGGCGCTCGTCTACTGGTACCGGGGCGGGATCGCACTCGCGTGGCCCGGTGACGCCGCGGCCGTCTTGGGACACGCAACCGCGATCGCGTTTATCGCCGATTCGCCCGACTACGTCCTCGATCCGGCCTTCTTCGTTCCCGCGCTCGCCGTTGCGACCGCGCTCGGGTCGCTCGGCGCGGGCGTCGCCGTCGGCTTTCGAGGACTGTACGTGGTCGTCAGCCGCCGGGACGCTGTAGGGTCGGGATCGCACTGGGGGTAGGTCGCGAGACGGCGCCCTTGGTCTGCCCCCGGCCGCCAGCGGTTCGCGCGCGCAACTCGCGGCCTTCGCTTCGCTCCGGCCGCTCACCGACACGCGCCGCCGCGCGTTCTTCCGCTATGTTCGGCCCGTTCCGACGGTTTAAATCGAGGCGGGGCCCAGACTCCGGTAATGGAACCGAGTTCGCTCTCCGGGCTCCCCGCGGGCGTCGGCGAGGCGCTCGAAGCGGAGGGCGTCGCGGAGCTGTATCCGCCGCAGGAAGCGGCGGTCGAGGCGGGCGTCACCGACGGCGAGAGCCTCGTCGCGGCGGTCCCGACCGCGTCCGGCAAGACGCTGATCGCCGAGCTGGCGATGCTCTCCTCCGTCGAGCGCGGCGGCAAGGCGCTGTACATCGTCCCGCTGCGCGCGCTCGCCAGCGAGAAGAAGGCCGAGTTCGAGCGCTGGGAAGAGTTCGATGTGACGGTCGGCGTCTCCACCGGCAACTACGACTCCGACGGCGAGTGGCTCGCCAGCCGCGACATCATCGTCGCCACCTCGGAGAAGGTCGACTCGCTCATCCGCAACGGCGCGCCGTGGATCGACGACCTCACCTGCGTCGTCAGCGACGAGGTCCACCTCGTCGACGACTCCCACCGCGGCCCCACCCTCGAAGTGACCCTCGCGAAGCTCCGCAAGGTGAACCCCGGCCTCCAGACGGTCGCGCTCTCGGCGACCGTCGGCAACGCCGACGTCATCGCGGACTGGCTCGACGCCGAACTCGTCGAGTCCGACTGGCGACCGATCGAGCTCCACACCGGCGTCCACTTCGGCAACGCGATCAACTTCGACGACGGGAGCCAGCGCGAGGTCCCAGTCGAGCGCGGCGAGGACCAGACCGCGAGGCTCGTCGCCGACGCCCTGGACACCGAGGAGGACGGCCAGGGCGGCTCCTCGCTCGTCTTCGTCAATTCGCGGCGCAACGCCGAGTCGTCGGCCCGCAAGCTCACCGACGTGACGGGGCCGCGGCTCACCGGCGACGAGCGCGACCGCCTCCGCGAGCTGGCCGAGGAGATCCGCGGCGTCTCCGACACCGACACCTCCGAGGACCTCGCCGACGCGGTCGAGGAGGGATCGGCGTTCCACCACGCCGGCCTCGCGAGCGAGCACCGCAGCCTCGTCGAGGACGCCTTCCGCGACCGCCTCATCAAGTGCGTCTCCGCGACGCCGACGCTCGCGGCCGGCGTCAACACGCCCGCGCGCCGCGTGATCGTCCGCGACTGGCGGCGTTACGACGGCGAGTTCGGCGGGATGAAACCGCTCGACGTGCTCGAGGTCCACCAGATGTGCGGCCGCGCGGGCCGCCCCGGCCTCGACCCCTACGGCGAGGCGGTGCTGCTCGCGAACAACGCCGACACCCGCGAGGAGCTGTTCGAGCGGTACGTCTGGGCCGAGGCCGAACCCGTCCGCTCGAAGCTCGCCGCCGAGCCCGCCCTCCGCACCCACGTCCTCGCGACGGTCGCGTCCGGCTTCGCCGCCACCCGCGACGGGCTCCTCTCGTTCCTCGACAACACGCTCTACGCCACGCAGACCGACGACGAGGGGCGGCTCGCGGCGGTCACCGACACCGTCCTCGACTACCTCGAAGTCAACGGCTTCGTCGAGCGCGACCGCGACGGCGGGAGCGAGGGCCTCGCCGCGACCGGGATCGGTCACACCGTCTCGCGGCTCTACCTCGACCCGATGAGCGCGGCCGAGATACTCGACGGGCTTCGGACCGTCGCGGACGACGGGTCCGGGCCTGTCGGATCCGCGGACGCGGACGGCGAGTTCGTCGCGGCCCACGACCCGACCGCCGACGCCGACGACCCCGGGTTCACCACGTACACTCGCGCCGGCGAGGACGAACCGGACGACCCCGCCTCAGAGGGGCCGGCGTCGGCCGGCGACGCCGCCCCGGCGGTCACGCCGCTCGGCCTCTACCACCTCGTCAGCCGGACGCCCGACACCTACGAGCTGTACCTCAAGTCGGGCGACCGCGAGGAGTACACCGAGGTCTGCTACGAGCGCGAGGCGGAGCTCCTCGGCGACGTGCCCTCCGAGTACGAGGACGTGCGCTTCGAGGACTGGCTCGCCGCGCTGAAGACGGGGCGCCTGCTCGAAGACTGGGCTAACGAGGTGGACGAGGACCGGATCGCGGAGCGGTACGGCGTCGGCCCCGGCGACATCCGCGGGAAGGTCGACACCGCCGAGTGGCTCCTCCGGGCGGCCGAGACGCTCGCGCGCGACGTAAAGGGGATCGACGGCGACACCGTCGTCCAGGTGCGCGAGGCCCGCAAGCGGCTGGAGTACGGGGTCCGGGAGGAACTCCTCGACCTCGCGGGCGTCCGCAACGTCGGTCGGAAGCGCGCCCGCCGCCTCTACGAGGCAGGCATCGAGAGCCGCGCCGACCTCCGCGAGGCGGACAAGGCGGTCGTCCTCGGCGCGCTGCGGGGCCGCGAGCGAACCGCCGAGCGCATCCTGGAGAACGCCGGCCGCGAGGACCCCTCGCTCGACGGCGTCGACCCCGACAGCTCGGCCTCCGCGGCGGCGACCGCGGGCGCGGACGCCGACGGCGACGGCGACGGACAGGCCAGCCTGGGTGATTTCGGATGACCGACTCCGTGGCCGACGGCGACGGGATGCCAGCGCCCGACCCCGGGGTCAGCCTCGTCGCCGGCACCTTCGCGATCGACGACCTCGACGCGTTTCTCGCGGACCTCGACGCGATTGCGGCCGATACCGGCGCGGTCGTCCAGGCGTTCGACGCCGACCTCGTCATCTCCGCGACGCACCTCCGCGAGGCGGCGCGACTGGCGGCGCGGGCGATCGCTCGCGGCGAGGCCGTCGCGCGCGACCCGGGCGTCGAGGTCCTGCTGTACGCGGCCGGGCGCAGGCAGATCGACCGCGCGCTCGAACTCGGCGTCTCGGAGGGCGAGCGCGCCGCGGTCGTCCTCGTCGCGGACTTCGGTGACGTGTCCGGCGCCGACCGCCCGTCCGCGGACCTCGACGAGGCGACCGAGTCCGTTCGCGAACTCGCCGCCGACTCGCGCACCGACCCCGACGACTCCGGGCTTCCGGTCGACTTCGACAAGGAGCGGGTGCGCGAGTTCTACGGAGTCACTGATCGCGAACTCACCGCGACTACCGGCGGTCTCGCCGATGTCGTCCGCGAGCGGGTCGCCCTGTTGGACGTCGAGAAGTGACGGCGGCCGCCCGCTCATCGGTACCCCTTCGTTTCAACTGGAAACCACGAGACGTGGATGCCACTCCGTTCCACTCGAAACGAGACCGAGAGAAGTAGTCCATCCTGGATTCGAACCAGGGTCGTTGCCCCCAGAAGGCAACAGGATTGGCCACTACCCCAATGGACTGCGCACCTACGGATAGCCAGTACGTGTTTGTAAGCGTTGCGCGTTGCGGTCGCCGTGCGATCGGTTGACGAGCATCGGCGGGCGCCGGCGGGCGTCGCCGCCCGCCCCCACTGTTGTCTCGCTGTCCTGTCCACACTGTTGTCGTCGCCGTCCCGTCCCACTGTTGTCGTCGCCGTCCCGTCCCCACTGTTGTCGTCGCCGTCCCGCCGTCACCGCCCCGCCGTCGCCGGCGGCAGATCATGAAGAGGGCATCTCGCCCACGGATCGCGTTCGTGCGCATATCGATGCGCTTTATGCGACTCGATACACACGAAAATGTATGTACGTCGGACGATTCGTCGTCGTCGCGCCCGGCATCGGCGGCTACCGCGTCTCTTCGCGCTCGTTCCCGAACCGCCGCGTCCGCGACCGCGGCGGGACGCTCACCGTCGGCCCGACCGCGGACGCGCCGGAGACCGACAACCCCTACGTCTCGTACAACTGCGCTCGCGCGGTCGAGACCCCGACCGAGGAGCCGCTGGCGGTCCTCGGCAACGGCTCGCACGTCGACCCGATCGCGGAGAAACTGGAGCGCGGGTACCCCGCGCGCGACGCGCTCGCCTCCGCGCTGCTCGCGCTCGACTACGAGAAGGACGACTACGACACGCCTCGCGTCGCCGGCGTGGTCGGCGCTGAGTCGGCGACGATCGGAACCGTCCGCCGCGACGCGCTCCTCGTCGAGGCCGTCGAGGAGCCGACCGTCGTCGCGACCTACGAGACGGACTCTCCCGAGCCGTACGACCTGACCGCGACCGACGCCGAGCCCGTCGCGACCGAACTGCTCGGCGCCGACCTCGAACACCCGGTCTGCGCCGCGGGCGCGACCGTCGACGCCGACGGCGTCTCGCTCGCGTTCGACAACGGCGGCGACTGAGCGACGGACGACTGGGCGCTGCCCACGGCGCGGGCTCGGCGTCGGCGTCGCTCGCGCCGCCGCCCGGCTTTCCGTCTCCTGACGCTCGCCTTTCCGTCCCCCGACACGCGGCCTTTCGCCTGTCGATCCTCGCCTTTCCGCCTCCCGACGCCTTTTGCCTCCCCCGTCCGACCCACACCCATGGAGCCGATCACCGCGGCCGACTACCACGACATCGCGGTCCCGTC
Source organism: Halorubrum sp. SD690R (assembly GCF_005435035.1). Classification (NCBI taxonomy): domain Archaea; kingdom Methanobacteriati; phylum Methanobacteriota; class Halobacteria; order Halobacteriales; family Haloferacaceae; genus Halorubrum; species Halorubrum sp. SD690R. The sequence continues at coordinate 12,519 of NZ_SGTV01000037.1, forward strand.
CGACCCCCGGATCTCGCCGGGCGGCGACCGCGTCGCCTTCGTGCGCCGACAGCCGAACGACGACGACAGCTACGAGGCGACGGTGTACCTCGTCGACGCAGCGGGCGAGGGTGAGCCGCGCCGCCTCACCCTCGCCGAGGGCGCCGACGCCGAGCCGCGCTGGAGTCCCTCGGGGGACCGCATCGCGTTCACCTCCACCCGCGGCGCGGCCGACGACCGCCAGCAGCTGTGGGTCCTCCCGCTCGACGGCGGCGAGGCCCGTCGCGTCACCGACGTGGTCGGCGGCGTCTCGTCGATCGCGTGGTCGCCCGACGGCGAGCGGATCGCCTTCGTCCAGTCCGTGACCGCCGACGACCGCGAGGCCGACCGCGACCTCGCGGTGCCGGACGACTACGAGCCCGAGGACCACCCCGACCCGCGCGTCATCGACCGGACCGTCTACCGCGCCGCCGAGCGTCACTTCGACGGCCGACGCCCCGGCGTGTACGTCGTCGACGCCGACGCGACGGTCGGCGGCGTCACCGACCCCGACCCGGCCGAGTCCGGCGCGGTCGACCGAGTCACGGACCGGGAGGCCGACTTCGCCGCGCCGTCGTGGGGCGACGCCGACACGCTGTACTACACCGAGGCGGTCGGCGACGACCCCGACGACTCCGTCGAGATCGCGATCCACGCCCACGACCTCGACGCGGGCGAGGCCGAGCGCGTCCACACCACGACCGGGTGGGGCGCCGACCTCGCGGCGACCGCGGACGGCCGCGTCGCGTTCACGCATGCGGAGCTGAAGCAGGTGTCGATGCAGCCGACGGACCTCCGCGTCCTCGACGTCGAGTCGGGCTCGGTCACCGACCTCACCGGCGGTGTCGACCGGGGCCTCGGCCGCGGGACGACCCCGCAGTGGGGGCCGGCCGACGAGACGCTGTACTTCGCGACGCCCGACGAGGGGAAGACGGCGCTGTGGCGGGTCCCCGCAGACGGGAGCGAGACGCCCGAGCGCCTGCTCCGGCCGGGGACCGTCTCGGGCGCGACCGTCGGGGGCGACGCCGACGCGGGTCCCGAGTCGGTCACCGTCGCGTTCGCCGCCAGCGAGTGGGACCACCCGGGCGACGCGTTCGCCTACGACGCCGCGGCCGACGAGACGACCCGCCTGACCGACCTGAACGCCGACTACCTCGACGAGCGCGCGGTCGGCGAGCCCGAGGAGCTTCGCTTCGAGTCCGACGGCGTCGAGATCCAGGGGTGGTTGCTGACCCCGCCGGCCGAGGCCGGTGACGCCGAGTCCGCCGACGCGGACGGTCAGTACCCGCTCGCGGTCGAGATCCACGGCGGCCCGCACGCGATGTGGTCGACCGCCGGAACGATGTGGCACGAGTTCCAGACGCTCGCGGCCCGCGGCTACGCCGTCTTCTGGTCGAACCCCCGCGGCTCGACCGGCTACGGCGAGGCGTTCACGCAAGCAATCGAGCGCGACTGGGGCGCGATCACGCTCCGCGACGTGATGGCGGGCGTCGAGACGGTCGCCGACCGCCCCCAGATCGACGACTCGAACGCGTTCGTCACCGGCGGCTCCTTCGGCGGGTTCATGACCGCGTGGGCGGTCGGGCAGACGGACTACTTCCGCGCGGCCGTCTCCCAGCGTGGCGTCTACGACCTCACCGGCTTCTACGGGTCGACCGACGCGGCGTACAAGCTCGTCGAGGGCGACTTCGACACGGTGCCCTCGGCGGAGCCGGAGTGGCTCTGGGAGCAGTCGCCGACGGGCCACGCCGACGCGGTCGACACCCCGACCCTGCTGATTCACTCCGAGGACGACACCCGGACGCCGATCTGTACGGCGGAGCTGTACCACCGGCTCTTACGGAAGAACGGCGTCGACACCCGATTCGTCAGGTACCCCCGCGAGGGCCACGAGCTCTCGCGGTCCGGCGAGCCCGCGCACGTCGTCGACCGCATCGAGCGGATCGCCCGCTGGTTCGACGGCTACTCCGAGCACCACGACGCCGAGCGCGCGCTCGACCGCCCTGAGGACGACGGGCTGAGCGCCGGAGAAGAGCCGGAGGACTCGGCGGAGTCCGAGACGTAGTCGCCGCGAGCGACGCGATCAGCTCTCGTCCGGCTCGAACCCGTCGATGGCGTCGTGGACGTCGGCCACCCACTCGTCGAGGGCGTCGTGGAGCCGGCGCTTGGCCTCCGGCACGGGCGTCGCGGTGTACTGGTAGACGTAGCCGCCGGAGTCGAGCAGGCGGCGGCGGCGCTCGACGAGCCCCTTCTCGCGGAGCGTCGACAGCGAACGGTTTACGTTCGAGCGGTCCCGGTCGAGCGCGTCGGCGAGTTCCGACACGGTGCTGCCCGGGTACTCCAGCAGCGCGAGGTACGCGCGGCTCTCGTGGTCGCGCACGCCGAAGACACAAGAGAGGACGTGTTCGAAGGAGGGAGAGCCGTCGCCAACGAGGTCCTCGATTTCGGGGTCGCTCATGCGGGCCGATTCGTGCGCGGCGAGGTTAAATGCCGGTTTCTCCGACTCGGGGTGGTCACTCCTTGGCGGCGTACCCCATCTGGTCGATACAGCCGCGCATCCCTGACTCGTCGGCGTGCCGGTGGAGGTTCGTCGGCGTGTCGCAGTGGTACGTCTCCCCGTCGTATCGGAGGGCGACCTCGTGGTTGGCGCCCGCGACCTCGACGTCGACGAGGATCCGCTGCCCGTCGTTGAGCGCGTCGATGAGTTCGTCCACGGACAGCTCGCCCGCCTCGACTCGGAGTACCTCGCTCATGGGCTCGATTCAGCGGTGAGCGAGTTAAAGACGACCGATGTGGCTCCGCGTTCGCGGCCGCCCGACACGCTCCGCCTCACGTCGTCGTCGAGTCCGGCCCGCCCTCCTCGGCGGGCGGCTCGACGCCCTCGGCGGCCGCGACCTCGTCGGTCCGCTTCTCGGTCTCGACGTGCCAGCGGTCGATTTCGGACTCGTACTCGTCGAGGACCGCCGACACCTCCGATTTCAGCTCGTCGTCGTTGACGTTCACCTCGAAGACGAACGTCTCGCCGTCCTCGGCTCGGGCGACCTCCTGGATGTTGGCGCTGACGAGATCGTTGTCGAAGTAGTACGGCGCCACTTGAGTCATCACGTTCCGGTAGACGGCGTCCTCCACCTTCCGGATCGCCTTCCGACCGGCCGAGTCGGCCGCCCGGGCGACGTGTCCGATCGACTCGCCCCAGCTTTCGCGGGCGCTCTCGGTGTCGTTCTCCTCGACCTTCTCGTAGGACTCGGTGAGCTTCTCGCCGGCCGTCTGGAGGTCGTCGCCCGGCGATTTTCCCGCGCGCTCGCCCTCTCCCTCGTCGACGGACGCCTGCGCCGCGGTCTTCTCCGAGACGTCCTCGTCGATGCGCTCGTGGGTCTTGGGACGCCACTCGTCGAACTCGTAGTAGGCGTCGCTGTCGACGCCCACCTCCCGGAGCGCCAAGGCGATCCGCTCGCCGTGTTCGACGACGTCGCCCCAGTCCCCGCGCACCTTGAAGCCGGAGATGCTCTCTTCCATCGGTTGCCCTCATTACGGAACGGAGGGGTATAAGTCTCTCCGAACTGACGGGACTCGGCCGCTCGGTTCGCCGGCCGGAACCGCTACGGCGCGCGCCTCCTCGGCCGGGACCGCTGCGACGCTCACCTGCCGTACGCGATCCGGCGCGCGACCGCGTCGAGCCGCTCTTTAACTTCGCCGAGGTAGCCGGCCGGCGACGCGCGCCGGACGGCGGACTCGTCGACTTCGATACGCTCGCCGCGGAACGGGTCGCGCTCGGCGCGCTCCTCGGGGGACTGGTCTTTCGCCACCGCCCCCACGACCGTCGACATCGAGCAGCGGCCGCAGGCCTCCGCCTCGACCGCGCCGTCCGCCTCGTCTCCTTCGTCTGTCATGGTCTCTCACATCACACGACGTGGTCCTCCCGGTTAAAACTCCGCCTCGGGAAAACGACGCCTCGGGGGCGCTCGCGCCCGCTCCGCTCCCGACGCCCTTTTCACTCGCTCCGTGGAATGCGTTCTCATGGGATATCGTGTCGTCGACGTCGACTCGGTCGACCCGGAGCCGGACCGGCCGTGCGAGTGTCGAAAGCTGTCCGATTCTGGAGGGCTCGACGCCGCGGCGATCAACCGATTCAGGGCCGCCCCCGGCGAGCAGCTCCCGCTGGCGTACCACTACCACGAGACCCAACAGGAGGCGTTCTACGTGCTCGACGGCACCCTCGCGATCGAGACCCCCGACGAGACATACGAGGTGCCCGCGGACGACCTGTTCGTCGTCGACCCGGAGAGCCCCCAACGGGCGTACAACCCGGCCGACGCCGACGCTCCCGTCACCGTGCTGGCGATCGGTGCGCCCCCGGCCGACGGCGACGCGGTCGCGTACGAGCCCGCCGATGAGTGAGCGTGCCGAGCCGGAGGCGGACGGCGAGGGGGGTGCCGACGCCGCGGACCCGGCGGGGGCCGACGACCGCCGCGCCCCCGAGGAGCTGCCGGCGGAGATTCGCGAGGCCGTCCCCGAGTACGACGACGAGTACCTCGACCGCGTCTCCGACCGGCTGATGTACAGCTACGACCTCGACCGCGACGCGGTCGTCGACGGCGAGCGCTTCGAGATGACCGCCGAGATGCGGGTACGCAATCAGAAGCAGTTCCTCCACCCGGCGCTGAGCTACGCGGACCACGACATGCGGGAGTACGTGTACGTCCGCCGGGTGTCGACCCCGAGCGTCGGGGAGCTAGAGCGACTGGTCGAGTTCGCTCACGACGTCGCCGACGAGCGCGTCGAGGGCCACGAGGAGCACTACGGCACGGACGTCACCGTCGTCGTCGTCGCCGACCGTATCCCGGACGACGTTGCCGACTTCGTCGCCGGGTTCAGCGACCGCACGCTGCTGAAGTTCGGCTACTACGGCCACTACGAGGTGAACCTCGTCGCGGTCGCGCCCGACCGCGAGGCACTCGTCGCCAGCGAGAACGCTGACACCGCGGCCGCGTTCCGGCTGTGGGAACGGGTCGACTCGCCGGACGAAGGGTTCTTCTCGCGGTTCGCGAAGCGCTTCTGGCGCTGACCGTCGCCGGTCGTTCGGAAAAAACCGCGCCGAACCGGGCCGATCTCAGTCAGTCGTCGCTCGGTTCTGCGGCCGCTCCGCTGTCGCTCCGCACGGTCGTGATGTTGTCGTAGCCGATCCGCACCAGCGACAGGGCCAGGTAGATGAGGACGAACGCGAGCCCCATCTGGACCACCGCCGATATCTGGCCGCTGAGTCCGGCCACGTTACCGAGGATGAGCTTCTGATAGAGGTTGTCCCACAGCGCCACCCACGACAGCCCGAGGACGGTGATCGTCACCATGATCGTCATCGGGACGCCGGTGGAGGCGAGCTGCTTGGACTCGTCCCAGTTCGCGAGCCAGACCGTGCCGGCGAGCAGCGCCAGCGCCGCGAGAAGCTGGTTCGCGCCACCGAACAGCGCCCACAGCGTCACCCACTCGCCGGAGATGACGAGCAGGTACGCGACGAGCGACTGGACGGCCGGATTCGTGTACCGGCCCTTGGCGATGCTCCCGAGGTCGGCGGAGAAGCCCGTCGTCGTCCCGCTCCCGGTCGTTCCGACGATCTCTTCCATCATGTACCGACCGAGCCGCGCCGCGGTGTCGGTCGAGGTGAGCAGGAAGCTCACCAACACGAGCGCCATGAACGGCGCGCCGACGCCCTGCGGGATCCCGAGGCTGGTGAGGATGATCCCCCCGCCGGTCGCGAAGTTCGGCAGCGCGCCGCCGATGCCGCCGCCCGCGGCCGCCGTGGTCGCCCCGGCCACCGCGAGCGTCGAGATGGCGACCGACGCGAGCAGCCCCTCACCGAGCATCCCGCCGTAGCCGATGAGGCGAGCGTCGCTCTCCTTGTTCAGCTGTTTTGCCGTCGTCCCGGAGGACACCAGCGAGTGGAACCCGCTGATGGTTCCGCAGGCGATTGTCACGAACAACAGCGGGAAAAGCGGCGTGATACCCCGGGTATCGACGGCCAATTCGCTACCGAAGAAGCCCATGTACGCGCCGATGGAGGGATCGACGGTCAGCGGCTGGGCCGAGGTGCCGAGCAGCGTTCCGACGATAATCGCGAGCAGCGCGCCGCCGACTCCCGAGTAGAGGAGGAACGACGACAGGTAGTCGCGGGGCTGAAGCAGCACCCACACCGGGAGCGCGCTCGCCAGTGTCGCGTAGACGAGGATGACCGGCACCCACGCGGCGACGTTCGGCTGGAGGATGGCGTCCGCACTCATCACCGCTCCGGGCAGCCACCCGCCGTTACCGAGGAACTCGAAGAGCACGATGGTCCCCTGGGGGAACGCCCCGGACTCCACCGCCGGGAACAGCGCGATCGGGTACTGGATACCGAGCCAGACGCCCGCGAACACGCCCGCGACGAACACCACCGTCCCCGGGAGGAACGGGCCGTCGAGCTGGTACAGGTAGACGCCGAACAGGAACGCCAGCGCGATGTACACGAGGCTCGCGGTCGCGGCCGAGGGGAACGCGTTCAACACGATCCCGACGACCAAGGCGAACACCGCCACCACGAGGATGATGGTGAGGAACGCGAACCACAGCAGCATGTCCTTGCCGCGTTCGCCGACGTACTCGCCGATGATGTAGCCGATCGACTTCCCCTCGTGTCGCATCGACCCGGACAGCGAGATGAAGTCGTGGACCGCTCCCATCAGCGGATTGCCGATGGCGACCCACAACAGCGCCGGCACCCAGCCCCAGATGGCTCCGGCGGTGATCGGGCCGACGATCGGCGCGCCGCCCGCGATACTTGAGAAGTGATGCCCCAACAGAACCGGCTTCTTCGCCGGTACGTACTCTTGGCCGTCCTCGTACTTGTGTGCCGGCGTCTCCCGCTCGTCGTCGAGATCGACGAAACGAGAGAGGTACCGCGAGTACCCCACGTATCCCACGGTGAACGTACTGAGCACGGCGACGACGATCCAAATTATACTTGTCATAAGGTCCCTGCCTCGTGGTATCGATTCACTATGTCGAACTTAAACGTTATCTTCGTTCATGACGATCGACGACTCCCCCGGATCGAGTAACGCTACTCACCGTCGAAACGAAGTTAATTTCTCTGACTAATAGGTAAAATCTGCCCAGATCGCCCGTCGACCCACCTCGCGCGCACCCGGACGGACCGCAGCCGCCGCGCGCGATCGAGTAGGATCGCCGCGCGCGCTCTCCCAGCCCGCGGCCGCGCGCTCGACTCCGACGGATCTACGGCTCCACGTCGAGCGACGCGGCCACGTCGGCGAGCACGTCCCCCCGGACCTCCGTCGTGCGCGACTCGATCTCGGCGACGAGCGGCGGGTCGAACCCCTCGCGGACCTGCGCGAGCCGCTCGCGCTCGGTCTCGACCTTCTCGCGGAGGTAGCGCGCTCCGCGCCCCCGCTCTCCCTCGTCGGGGGACGGCGTGAGCTTGTTCGCCACCAGCCCGCGGACCCGCAGGTCTCGCTCGGTGAACGCCTCGATGGCCCGTTCCGTCTCGTTGACCGAGAGCTGGTCGGGGTTCAACACGAGGAAGAAGGCGGCGTCCGTGCGCATCGTCTCGCCGGCGTACTCGAAGAACTCCTTGCGCTCGTTGAGCCGCTCGATCACGGGGTCGCCCTCCAACAGGCGCCGGGGCTCCATGTCCCCGATCGCCGCCTTCTCGAACAGGTCGATCGACTGTTCGCGCTTGTACAGCAGCCGGTCGATCCAGTCGCCGAGGAACTCAGGGAGCCCGAGCAGCCGGAGTGTCGACCCGGTCGGGGCGGTGTCGAACACGACCCGGTCGTACGGCTCGCTCTCCGTGCGCATCACGTCGACGAACGCGTCGAACAGCGCCGACTCGTACGCGCCCGGCGTCCCGTGGGACATCTCCAGCTGGCGGTTGATCTCCGAGACCATCGCGGCCGACACCTGCTCCGAGAGCGCCTCGCGGATCTCCGTTAGGTGCCGCTGCATCTCGTCTTCCGGGTCGATCTCCATCGCGTCGAGCCCGTCGACGTCCGCGACCGACTCGGGCTCGTCGCCGAACCGCTGGTCGAACACGTCCGACACCGAGTGGGCCGGGTCGGTCGAGACGACGAGCGTCCGGAGACCGTCTCGCGCGCAGCGGTGGGCGTACGCGCACGAGACCGTGGTCTTGCCGACGCCGCCCTTGCCGCCGAAGAAGACGAACTGCTCCATCAGTCGCGGCGTGAGTGTCGTCCGGTCATCAGAAGTGGTACTGCTGCCCCTTCCGCTCTAGCAGCGTCTCGCGGTCCCACAGTCGCCGCTCCCACGCCTCGAACTCGTCTTCGAGGTACGGGAGCAGCTCGGCGGTGTAGTACGACACCGGCGACGGGATCCCGAACGCGTCCGGGAAACACGCCAGCATGAATTCGTCTTCGGCGTCCTCGGCCTCCTTCTCGATCTTCTCGTAGGCCGGGTGCGTGATCATCCCGTGGTACAGGCCCCGGACCCACTCCTCGAGGACCGCCCGGAACCGCTCGATCCGGTCTGCTACTGTCATCATTCCTCATGACACTCTTCCCCTGTTAAAACCTGTCGCGGCCCGGGCCGCCGAGGGGCGGACCGCGGCCGGATCGGCCTCGGCGGTCGCGGCGTCAGGCGGCGTTCCCGTCCGGAAGTTCGCCCGACGCCTCGTCGTTGTCGTCGCCGTCGTCGTCCAGTTCCGGGTGGTCCTCGCTACCGGGGCTCGGCGTGTGGATGTCGCTGTCGAGCGATCCCCAGACGAGATACAGCATCGCGGCGACCATCAGCACCGTCACCGAGACGCTGACGAGCGACACGGCGGAGGCGGACAGAACCATATCGCGAGTACGACGACCGCGGCGTATCAACGTATCGGCTCGGACCGGTCCGCGTCGGTCTCACCCCCCGGGCCGGCCCCGCGCGCCGCCCGGTTTTCGCCCCGCCGCCCGAGTTTCCGTGTGTCGGCCGGGGGTTCAAGAGCGTCGTGTCCGATCCGCCCGTATGGACGACCGCATCCCGGTGACCGTGCTCTCGGGGGGACTCGGCGCGGGTAAGACGACGCTTCTGAACCACCTGCTCCGGAACGCCGGCGACCGCGACATCGCGGTCCTCGTCAACGACATGGGGGACGTGAACGTCGACGCGGACCTGATCGCCGAGGAGTCCGAGGTCGATGTCGAGGGCGTCACGGAGCTGTCGAACGGCTGTATCTGCTGTGAGCTTCAGGACGACCTCGAAAGCGCCGTGGTGCGGCTCGCGAACGAGCGCTCCTTCGACGCCCTGGTCGTCGAGTCTTCGGGCATCTCGGAGCCCGCGCCGGTCGCGCGGCTGTTCACGACCGAGTCGCGCGCGGCGGCCCGGTACCGGGTCGACGCGCTGGTGACCGTGATCGACACGCGGCAGTTCCTCGACGCGTTCGCGGGCGACGAGACGCCGGAGCGGCGCGTCGATCCCGACGCCGGCGCCGGGGCCGCGACCGGCGACGAGGACAACGCCGACCGGCCGCTCTCGGACCTCCTCGTCGAGCAGGTCGAGGTATCGAACCTCGTGGTGTGTAACAAGGCGGACCTCTGTACCGACGCGGAAATCGACGAGGCGGTCGACCTCGTGGGCGCGCTCCAGCCCGACGCGGAGACGGTCGTCACGGAGTTCTCCGCGGTCGACCCGGACCGGATCCTCGGCGTCGGGCTGTTCGACGAGCGGGAACTCGGCGAACTCCCCGGCTGGAAGCGCGCGCTCGCCGAGGTCGACGACGCCGACGCCGATAGCGGGACGGACGACGACCACGCTCACGACGGCGACCACGGCCGCGACGGCGACCACGCCCACGACCACCGCCACCCCGACGAGGTGTACGGCGTCACCTCATTCACCTACCGCCGCCGGCGGCCGTTCCACCCGGACCGACTCGCCGCTCTCCTCCGAGACCTCCCCGCCGACGTGGTCCGCTCGAAGGGGACGCTGTGGGTCGCAGGCACCGACCAGCGCCAGCAGGTCGGGCAGGCGGGTCGGTCGGTCCGCGTCGAGGCGCTCGGCCCGTGGATCGCGAGCCTGCCGTCGGTCGAGCGCGATATGCTCCGCTCGAACCGCCCGAAGCTAGAGTGGGACGACGACCACGGCGACCGCCGGACCGAGTTCGTCGTCATCGGCACGGGAGTCGACGAGGCACCGCTCGTCGACCGGCTCGATGACGCGCTTCTGACCGACGACGAACTCGCGGAGCTCGGCGACCCGGGGATCGGTGACGACCCGGCCGACGTCGGCCCAGCCCCGTTCCCGAGCGAGCAGGGCGCCGAGGTCGCGCTCCGGGAGCCGTAACCTCTCGACGCGACCGGCGGTCGGCGATCAGCAGGCGCAGTCGCCCCCGGTCGCGCGGGCGAACCGCATCGGGTCGCCGCAGTCGGGACACGTCGGCGTCCCCTCCGCGTCGCGGTCGAGCCCCTCGTCGTCGACGTCGACGTCGCGGACGCGGACGCCGCAGTCGTCGCACCAGTACGCCCCCTCGGAGCCGTCGTCGCCGGCGGCCCCGGGTGCCGTCCCCGTCGACCCCGCCAGCGCGTCGGTTACCGTCTCGAAGATGCCCATATCGTAATGATCCGCATCGATCATCTTAGTCCCCCGGTGTCGTGTAACCGATTCGCACAGCCGACCCGCGGAGGCCGCCCCGCGCTCGGCGCCCCGTCACAGCAGCGGCAGCGTGAGCGCAAGGAACGCGATCCCTAGCACGACCCCGGCGTACAACAGCCGTTCGAACCGGAGGTCGGCCGGGAGCGCCCCGGCACCGACCGGAGGCGCGGACCGGACGAGCTGTCGGTACGCGACGATGGTCACTCCGACGAACCCGAGCGCCGAGAGGGCAAGCGCGGCCGAAAGCGACAGCCCGTAGGCGAGGCCGTACAGTGGCCCGAACGAGAAGACCAGCGCGAACGCGAGCCCCGCCGTCACGAGGAAGGGGATCGGATCGATGGGGTCCCCGCGTCGGTTGCGGAGGTGGACCGGGCCGATCATGAGGGCCGTACGGCCCGAACGGACAAGAGCTAAGTGGCGCACAGCCGCGAATCCGCGTATGAGTGCCGAGGAGCGCACGGACGAGGGAGGCGACGAGGCCGGGATCCGCGAGGGCGTCGAGCGCTCCTCAGGCGATCCCAAGGTGCTGCTCGCGATGAACGCCGTGCTCTCGGCGTGGTTCGCCTGGATGATCGTCTGGGGGCTCGACTTCGTCGGGACGGCGACGCTGTCGCTCCGGAACGTCGCGACCCTCGCCGTGATCCTCTTCGCGGTGACGTACGTCGTCGCGCTCCGCTAGGTGCGGTCGCCGGAGGGGGCTGCCCTCCGGTCGCGGTCCGGCGAGCGCTCGATTCGCCACGTTTTAAGACCGTTCCGGGCGCGGTTCCGTATAATGACGATCGAAGACCGCGACGACGCGTACCTCATCACGCACGCGCTGGCGACGGACACCCTCTCGCGGCTGCGCGACGCCGAGACGGAACAGGTGGCGTTCCGGAAGGGGCTGGTGAAGCTCGGGCGGATCTGCGGCTACGAGATCATCGACGGCGCGATGGAGACGGAGTACGTCCCCGTCGAGACCCCGCTCGCGGAGACGACCGGCGAGCGCGTGAAAGGACTCGACGACGTGGTGATCATCAACGTCCTCCGGGCCGCGACCCCCTTCGTCGAGGGGCTGTTGAAGGCGTTCCCCCGCGCGAAGCAGGGCGTCATCTCCGCCGGTCGCGACGAGGCGGCCGGGATGACCGACGACGGCGAGTTCCCGATCACCATCGACTACGTGAAGCTCCCCGAGATCCGCCCGGAGGACACCGTCATCGTCGCGGACCCGATGCTCGCGACGGGATCGACGATGACCGCCGTCCTCGACCACGTCCTCGACGAGGCCGACGACTTCGAGGACCTGTTCGTGCTCTCCGCGGTCTCCGCGCCCGCCGGCCTCGTCCGCGTGAGCGAGGCCGTCCCGGAGGCGGACCTGCTGACGGTCGCCATCGACGATCACCTCGACGACGACGGGTTCATCGTCCCCGGCCTCGGCGACGCCGGCGACCGGGCGTTCCGGACCGTGTGAACTCCTCGACGGCTCCCCCTTCCGGCCCCCCGTCGTCGCCGGAGCCGAGGCGGTCCTGGTAGCGCTGGATCCAGTCGGCGAAGCAGTCGGGGCAGAGCCGCTGGGTGTCGATGTTCGCCCGGTCGACGCTCAGCCGGACGGTGCGCGCGAGCG
>NZ_SGTV01000038.1:0-23973 GCF_005435035.1 Halorubrum sp. SD690R
CGAAGGGTAGTTTGGCCACGTGTTACTGAGCTATTCGCCACGAGTCTGAACTCGTGCGACTAGCATGGCTAAATCGGATCCCAATAGCAATGGCCTCCGGCAGGATCAACCGGAATGAGTATCCTTCGAGCCTGATTCCCGGCCCGAAGGGGGTGTTGGCGGGTGTCAACTTCGTTTGAGACGAAGGTTGACACACCATTGCATTGGTCTGTGTGGTGTCCGGTCCATCCAGCGGCTTGGATGACACCGAACGACCACGGCTCACATCAGATCGCCGCTTACGCCGGAGCGCAGGGGGCGCGATCCTCATCCTTCGCGGACCTGAACGTACCGGACGACGGGTCATAAACCCATCGAAACGGTACGGGTCCAGCGAAACCGGGCCGAGTTGAACGGCCCGAGTCCGCGTTGCGTTCTTCGCATTTCTTCGAATGGCCGGGGTATACTTAACCCCGTCGAACCAACTCCACTACGTCATGCGGTTTCATGGCGTAAAACAGTGATAACTGACCGGATCGAATCGATGTGCGGCAGCGTCTATCCGAGACGAGTTCTCTGTGCTGGTGTAGTGATCAAGCCCGGACTGTTCCGGTTGAGCAGTACCGAAAACGAGAGATCGGAACCGGAGCGTCCGGGAGCTACTCCTCGTCGAGGTACTCGATGCCCTGCTTCGAGACGTTAGCCTTAGTGATGTCGTTGAGGTCGTTGAGCCAGAAGTCGTCGTCCGCCTCGTCGACCTCGGGGGCGTTGTCCTTCCACGCCCAGCCCTCGTACTCGTGGACTTTCTGCGTCCCCTTTTCACGGAGACGGAGCGTCGTTCGTTGCGCCTCCTCCTCCGAAGGCGCCGGCTCGAGCGTTCGAGCCGCCTTGAGTGCCGCCTGACGCGGCATGTTCCCCGAGAACTCACTCGGTTCTGATCCGTCTTCCTCTCGAAGGGCAAAGTTTCGCTTACCGTCTTCACGTACCATGGTTTTGCCTCCATGTGACACCAGCACACAGTGTGTAATAAATATATCGGGGAAATGAAAGCTGTGCGGCACAATATTTATATACTATCTCGGCCGCTGCTAGCGGTTTGGAACGCCGACGAGACGAGTTGACCGACCCCCGGAGGATTTCAGGCGGACGGCGAGCGCGAGACGGTGTTCATACGAACAGTCGGGGGGGAGTTGCCAGTCGGTCGACTAGCCGGGGAGTCGATCGGCCAAGAGAGCCGACGACGCACCCGCGCGGTTGGCTCGTCGGGCATACGAATACGCGTAAACAACACTTATGTATCTGCTATGGCGAAGTGCGACAAGTACACCCGCGATGGTCCGCAAAAAGAAGCTCAGCCCCAGTGGCGCCAAGGACGACGAGGGGGAGTACCACAACGTCCACGTGAACCTTCACGAGGACGAACTCGCCGTCGCCGGCATGGAAATCGGCGACGAGGTGTTCGTCCGAGTCCGAGACGGGAAGATAATCATCCAGAAGGCGGACGCGAACCCGGAGCAGCTCGAACACGACTTCTGACGCGGACCCGCGGGATTTTCGTCGGCAAGGACGCCGCCGAGCGGTCGCGACGCGGACTGCGGTCGGCGGATTGATTGTCGCTCGTGACGAGACACGCACGATGGGCGCGTATGACCTGTTGAAGCCAGCACTGTTCCGGCTGCCGCCGGAGACCGCACACGGACTGATCCACGGACTCCTCGGCGGCGTTCAGGGGACTCCGGTTTCCGCCGCGCTCGCCGAGCGGTACGTGGTCGGCGACGAGCGGCTCGCGGTCGACGCGTTCGGGTCGAAATTCCCGAATCCAGTGGGTGTCGCCGCCGGTTTCGACAAGAACGCACACGTGCCGCGGGCGCTGTCGTCCCTCGGGTTCGGTCACGTCGAAGTCGGCGGCGTCACCGCCGAGCGGCAGCCCGGGAACCCCCGTCCGCGGCTGTTTCGCTTGCGCGAGGACGAGGCGCTCGTCAATCGGATGGGGTTCAACAACGAGGGCGCTGACGTGGTCGGCGAGCGGCTCGATCGCGACCCGCTCCCGGACGTGCCGGTCGGGATCAACATCGGGAAGTCGAAGTCGACACCGCTCGAGGACGCCCCGGACGATTACCTGTACACGTACGAGCGCGTCGCGGACGCGGGCGACTACTTCGTCGTCAACGTCTCCAGTCCCAACACGCCGGGACTCCGCGAGCTCCAGAACCGCGACGCGCTGGAGCGGATCCTCGGGACGCTGGACGACGCGGGCGCAGACCCCCTCCTCGTGAAACTCTCCCCGGATCTTCCGGAGCCAGCGGTCGAAGACGCGCTCGGGGTCGTCGACGACCTCGATCTGGACGGCGTCATCGCGACCAACACGACGACATCGCGGCCGGACTCGGTGCGGAGTCACAACCGAGCGGAACGCGGCGGCCTCTCGGGGAAGCCGATCGAATCGCTCGCGACGGATCGGGTGCGGTTCGTCGCCGTGCGCACGGACGTGCCGGTGATCGGTGTCGGAGGGATCTCAGACGCCGCGGGCGCCTACGAGAAGATACGGGCCGGCGCCTCGCTCGTCCAGCTATACACGGGGCTCGTCTACGAGGGGCCGAGCCTCGCGCGCGACATCAACGAGGGACTGCTCGAACTGCTCGAACGCGACGAGTTCGACTCGATCGAGGACGCGGTCGGCGCGGACCTGTGAGCGGGTCGAGAAGCGGAAGGGGAGGGCGGGCTACGCCTCGTTACGCACGATGACGACGACGTCGTCGGCCTGAAGCAGCTCACCCTCTCCCTGGTACTGCCGCTCTTCTTCGACCGCGAACTCGTCGTCGACCAGCGTGACGCTCGCGACGTGAAGTTCGTCGCCGTCGATCTTGTACTCCCCCTGCGCGAGAGCGGCCTCGATGTCCCCGACCTGATCGCCGTACTTCGGGCCGACGGTGGCGTAGTCGAGGTCGATGCCCGTGATCACCGTCTCGACGGGCGCGTCGCCGTCGGGGTGGACCGCGAGGTCGTCGACGTGCATCACGCCGGTGATGTCGTCCTCGAAGCCCCGCACGTCGGCGTACACCTCCACCGCGTCGAGCGCGGCGGTGAGAGGGAGCTGATTCTCGCTTTTGTACTTCCGGAGCGCGCCGACGACGGCGGTGGCGGCGGTCCCGGCGTCGCGGTCGGCCTCGATTCCGAGCGGCTCGGGCCAGTCGGCGAGGTGGATCGAGTCGCTCGCACCGTCGGCGAGCGAGACCCCTTCGGGTGTGGCCCCGTCGACCGCGTCGGCGTACATGTCGTGCCACAGCTCCTCGGTAACGTGCGCAAGGAGCGGGGCGAACAGCTTCAGGAACCGTCGGTGCGCGGTGCGGAGGGTGTACGCCGCCGCGTCGTCCTCGCGCTGTTTCGCGATCTCGAGGTAATCGTCACAGAACGTGTTCCAGAAGAAGCTCCGGAGCTCGTCGCGGGCCTTCGAGAACGCGCGGTCGTCGAGGAGCTCGGTGAGCCGCTCGACCTCGGCGTCGAGCTCGGCGAGGAGCCAGCGGTCGAGCTCGCGGAGGCCTCCCTCGGGCTCGGCCGGGAACGGCTCCGGCGCGAGCGACTCGACGAGCTTCGAGGCGTTCCACAGCTTCCGGATCAGCTTCTCGCCCGCGCGGAGGTCCTTCTCCTTGAACGGGAAGTCGTCGCCGACGGCGGTGCCGGCCGCCCAGTAGCGCGTGGCGTCCACGGGGAACTCCTCGAGGACCGCCTCGGGCTCGACGACGTTGCCAACGGACTTCGACATCTTCTCGCGGTTCTCGTCGAGGACGTGGCCGTTGATCATCGTCTCCTCGAACGGGACCTCGCCGGTGTGCTCGTAGCACTTGACGAGGGTGTGGAACAGCCAGAAGCTGATGATGTCGTGGCCCTGCGGTCGGAGGTCGAACCGGTACAGCTCCGGGCGCTCCATCGTGAACTCCTCGGCCTCGTCGTCCCAGTCCCAGCCGGCGTTGACGAGGGGCGTGAGGCTGGAGGTGGCCCACGTGTCGAGCACGTCGTCCTCCGGCTGGAAGGCGTCGTGCCCGCACTCGGGGCACGCGTCGACGGGCGGGTCATCCGACAGGGGGTCGACCGGGAGGTCGGCCTTCTCGGCGATGACCTCCTCGCCGCAGCCCTCGCAGTACCACACCGGGAACGGGATTCCGGATGACCGCTGACGGGAGATGAGCCAGTCCCATTGGAGCCCCTCGACCCAGTGTTCGTACCGGGTGAACATCTTCTCGGGCGACCAGTCCATCTCGCGACCGATCTCGAGGTACTCGTCCGTCTTGTCGAGCATCTCGATGTACCACTGCTCGGTGACGAGGAACTCGACGCTCGTCCCGCAGCGCTCGTGGACGTTGACCGTGTGGGTGATGTCGCGGCGGTCGAGCAGCGCGCCCGCCTCGTCGAGGTCTTCGACGATCGCTTCGCCCGCCTCGTCGGCGTGGAGCCCTTCGTACTCCCCGGCGAGGTCGGTCATGTGGCCGGACTCGTCGATGGCGACCCGGAGGTCGAGGTCGTGGACCTGGTACCACTCGATGTCGTTCTGGTCGCCGAACGTACAGCACATCACGATGCCGGAGCCGGTCTCCATGTCGACGCGCTCGTCGGCGATGATCGGCACCTCGTGGCCGAACAGCGGGACCTCCGCGGACTCGCCGACGAGGTCCTGGTTCTCGTCGTCGTCCGGGTGGACGAAGACGGCGACGCACGCGGGGAGGAGTTCGGGCCGCGTCGTCGAGATAACGAACTCGTCGGCGACCTCGTCGTTCCCGTCGCGTCCGGCGACGGGGAACGCGATGTCGTTGAAGTGGCTGGCCTGCTCGTCGTCCTCGGTCTCGACCTGCGAGATGGCGGTCTCGCACTCGGGACACCAGATCGCGGGGGCCTTCTCGCGGTACTCCCGGCCCTGCTCGTACAGGTCGACGAACGACAGCTGCGAGACGCGCTGGACGCGGGGTTCGATCGTCTGGTACGTGTGGTTCCAGTCGACCGACACGCCGAGCGATTGGACGTTCTCGGTGAACTGCTCCTCGTAGTCGGCGCAGACCTCCCGGCACTTCGCTTGGAACTCGCGCCGCTCGAAGTCCTGATGCCGGATGTCGAGCTCGTCCTCCGTGAGCCGCTCGGAGGCGATGCCGTTGTCGTCGTAACCGAACGGGAAGAACGTCTCCCCACCGTTCATCCGCTCGAAGCGCGCGACGAAGTCCTGGAGGGTGAACCCGTACAGGTGGCCCATGTGGAGGCTGCCCGATACCGTCGGCGGGGGCGTGTCGATAGAGAAGACGGTGTTCGGGTCGACCGGGTCGTCGTCGGAATAGGCGTACGTCTCCTCGTCGACCCATCGCCGCTGCCAGCGCGGCTCGACGGCGTCGGGGTCGTACTCACCACTGGGCATTTCGGTCACACGTTCCGCCGGTTCCCCCTTAACGGGCTCGGTTGTGCGGGACATCGGCGCACGCCGAGCGCTTCAGACCGTGTCGTCGAGGTCGTGGTCGGCCGCCATCTTCGACGCCTCCGTCGCGAACCGCTCGACCTCGTCCGCGGGCGTCTCCCCCAACGCGGTCTCGTCGACCTCGCGGCCGGCGGTGATCCCGCCACCGGTGACGAGCCGCTGTTCGGCCAGCTCCTTCGTGTGTATCCGCTTGCCGTCCTCAGTGGCGTAGGTGAGCCGCACGAGCCCCTTCGAGTCGAACTGCCGGTCAACGAGCCAGACCGTGGTCATACGCGGCAATCGGTGCCTGCGACGCTTAAGAAGGGCGGTCGGCCGTTGGAAACCGAGGGGGGAGGTCGGTGTCGGAGATGGGTTGCGGTGACGCGTGCCGACGAACAGCCGTCAGGACGTGTGCCGACGAACAGCCGTCAGGCTGTGAGTCGCGCGCGCGAGGTCGCCGGCGCTGCGCGCCGGCTGCCGGAGCATCTTCGATTCTTGCTGGAGTCGGGAGCGAAGCGAGCGACGAGGTCGGGGCTTCGGAGGTAGTTACCGAGGATTGACCGTCGAATCCGAGTCAGTCATCGAATCAGAACCAGCCGGAGCCCTACACGTCTCGTCGTCACCGCTTTGTATCGGCTCGCCGAACAGGTGAGCATGTACGTCGAGTTCGACCGCGACACCTGCGTCGGGATGTACCAGTGCGTCGCCGAGTGGGACGCCTTCGAGAAGGACCTGAACGACGGAAAGGCCGACTTAGCGGGGAGTACCGAGGAGGACGAGGACCTGTTCGTCGTCGAGGTGCCCGACGGCGAGGAGCTCGACGCGAAGTTCGCGGCGCGCTCGTGCCCGGTCGACGCCATCGAGGTGTACGACGACGACGGCGAGCAGGTGGTGTGAGCAGTTCCGGTCGCTCGATTGGTTGCGTATAAACAACAGCCGGTGTCTCGATCTGAGCGAACACCGCCGAAGCCCCGCCCCGCGGCCTCACGCCTCCCCGGCCTCGTCGGCCTCCTTTCGCGACTCCATCGCACGCGCTCCTCGCGGCCGCCAGTGGCGACCGCTCGGAGGCGCGCGCCGAGGTGGATAGTCGGGAAACGCGTCGACTCCTGCCCGAGTCTATTTATAACTGATCGGCTACGTCCTCGGCGAAGTACGTGATGATGAGGTCCGCGCCCGCGCGCTTGAGCGCCGTGAGCGACTCCAGCGCGGTCGCCTCCAGGTCGAGCCACCCCTTCTCCGCGGCGGCGTGGAGCATCGCGTACTCGCCGGAGACGTTGTACGCCGCGATGGGACGGTCGAACTCTCGCCGGAGGTCGCCGACGATGTCGAGGTAGGGCAGGCCGGGTTTCACCATCAGCACGTCGGCGCCCTGCTCGGCGTCGAGGCGGGCCTCTCGGAGCGCCTCGCGGCGGTTCGCGGGGTCCATCTGGTAGTGGCGTCGGTCACCGAACGCGGGGGCGCCGTCGGCCGCGTCGCGGAAGGGGCCGTAGAAGGCGGACTCGTACTTCGCCGCGTAGCTCAGGATGGCCACCTCCTCGTGGCCCGCCGCGTCGAGCGCCTCGCGGATCGCTTTTACCTGCCCGTCGGTCATCGCGGAGGGAGCGACCACGTCGGCGCCCGCGTCGGCCTGCGAGACTGCGGTGCGCGCCAGCAGGTCCAGCGTCTCGTCGTTCTTGACGGTGAGCGTCGGATCCGACTCGGCGCTCTCCTCGATCACGCCGCAGTGTCCGTGCTCGGTGTATTCACAGAGGCAGACGTCGCCGATGACGGTGACATCGGTCTCGGCGGAAATCCGGCGGATCGCGCGCTGGACGACGCCGTCGTCCGCGTACGCCCGGCTCCCGGACGCGTCCTTCGACTCGGGGACGCCGAAGAGGATGACGGCCTCGACGCCGGTGTCGCTGACCTCGGCGACCCGGTCGACCGCCTCGTCGACCGGCACGCGCTCGTGGCCGGGCATCGTCTCGATCGGGACGCGCTCGTCGGTCGTGGCGTCGACGAAGACGGGGGCAACGAGGTCCGACGCGGAGAGGTCGGTCTCGGCGACGAGCGGGCGAACGCCGTCGGTCCGGAGGCGGCGGGGCCGGTCCGTGAGGTCCATACCGGTTGTTCGGGTCCCGCCGACTTTTAGCGTTCGTCTCCGGCCGATTACTCGGAGGACTCGACGTCGATCCGGTCGCGGAGCTCCGCGAGCTCGTCCGACTCGGCGAGCTCCTCGACGCGCTGTTTGAAGTGGGACTCGCAGAGGCCGACGACCACGCCGCCCTGCTCCGCCTCGTACGTGGCCTCCCGGTCGCAGTAGTGACACCGCATACCCGGCCCTCGGTCCGGCGCGGGCTTAATCCTGTTCGTCGGGCGTCGCCGCGGCAGCGGAGTCGCCCGTCGCGGACCCGTCTGTCGGGACCGCCTCGGGGAGCCGATCGCGGACGGGCTCGAACGCCGACGCCGTCAAGCCCGCGACGCCGAGCGTCCGCTCGTGCGCGTCCGTCCCGCCCGTTCTGAGCAGGTCGGCCTCGGCGGCGAGGCGGTCGATCCGCGAGTCGTCGACGGCGCGACCGTAGGGGTAGAAGCGCTCGACCGCGTCGATCGCGGCCGACTCGCGGGCGACGTCGAGCGCCTCGTCGACGCGCTCGTACCGGAACGGGTGAGCGAGGCCGACGAGCGCGCAGGCGTCGTCGAGGAGGTCGAGCCCCTCGTCGAGCGGCGTCACGTCGCGCGCGACGTAACACGGACCGTCGTTCCTGATCAGCTCGTCGAACGCCCCGGCGTAGTCGTAGGGGGCCTCCGACTCGTCGATCGCCCGCGCGATGTGCGGTCGCCCCAGCCCGGCGCGGGGCTCGATGTCGAGGTCGACGCCCAGTCGCTCCTCGACCGCGTCGAGGATGGCGGCGCCGCGCTCTCGGCGGTCGCGCTGGAGACGGTCGATCTCCGCGTCGAGCGCGTCGGTGTGTTCGACGCCGTAGCCGAGAAGATCGAGCCGCCCGAACCCGGCGTCGACGCGGAGTTCGATCCCGCGGACGATCCGGACGCCGTCGCGCTCGACGACTGGCGCGTCTATCTCGGGGTGAACGCTGTCGTGGTCGGTGACGGCGACCCAGTCGACGCCGGCCTCGCGGGCGGCCGCGGGGACTTCGTCGAGCGTCATCGTGCCGTCCGAGAGGGTCGTGTGGGCGTGGAGGTCGGCGACGACGCGGTCGTCAGAGGCGGCGGGCATACCGGCGAGTAGTCGGGCGCGCCACTAATCGACGGCGGTTCGAGGGGACCGATCGGGCCGGGCCGTCGAACCGGAGCAGGCCCGATATAAGGCAATATAAGGTATCCCCTCCGACTAAGGTCGTACATGGACAATCATTAAGAACTGCTGGCGGCTCCCTACTGTTGATGCGCTTGAACGGCGTCGACGACCGACTCGAACGGCACCAGTACCCGACCACCTCTGAGGAGATCATCGCGGCTCACGGAAACGCGACCGTAGAGCTCGCGAACGGGTCCGAGCGGCTCGGCGACGTCTTGGAGCGGTTCGGCGATCAGACGTTCGAAGACGCGGAGGACGTGTTCACCACGCTCCGGGCCGGCGTCTGTCACCGCGGCGTCGGTCGCCGGTTCTACTCGGACCGCGACCCGACCACCGACGCGGAGGACGGGCCCTCGCCCGTCTCGTTCTGAGGCGGCGAACCGCGCGGGATCCACGCACGTTTTTTCGGAACTCGATCGCGGAGCGTCGCCGATCCGCTGCGAGGGAGAGAGCTCGGCTCGGCGGAACCCCGCGAGGCTACGAGACGCCGTCGACGACCCCGGAGAGGTCGAGCGGGACCGACCCCTTCCGATAGCCCTCGATCGACCCGTCCGGCTCGGCGCGGTAGACGACCGCGGGCTTGTGACGGACCGCGGGTTCGGCCTCACGCACGGCGGCCCACTCGTCGGCGGGAAACGACGAGCAGTCGACGAACAGCGTGACGCCGCCGGCGTGGGCCGCGAGCTGTCCGCTGGTCTTCGTCTCGGCGGTGTCGCGGACGGCGGCGACCGGATCGTTCGCGGACCGCCCCGCGGTCGGCTGCGGGCGCGTGACCTCGACGAGGTGACCGGTCCCGGTGTCGGGCTCCGTCGCGCGGAAGTCGAGCGAGTGTCCCGTCGTCACCTCGATCTCCGGGGTGACCTCGTACCCCGCGTCCGCGAGGATCCGGGCCGCGGTGAACTCGGCGATGGCCGCGCTCATCCGGACGAGGTCCCGCGAGGCGGAGGTACCGAGCTTCCCGGCCATCGTCTCGCGGTAGTCGTCGAGCACCCCAGGCCGGAGGGTCTCCTCGACGAACCCGGTCCCGGCGTCGCGGGTCGCGTCCGGGAACCCAGCCGCGTGGTCGCGGAAGAACGCCCGGCTCGTCTCCGCGCCGTCCTTCGAGCAGAACACGGGGAGAAAGAACCACGAGACGTGGGGGTACTCCGCCAGCCACGGCTCGTCGTCGTGGAGGCCGGCGAGCAGCTCCCGCTGTGCCCACCGAGAAACGGGATACGGCGCCTCATCGAACCCGTACTTGTCCGTCCGCCAGAGCTCGCTCGGCGTCTCCGTGTTGCCCAGCCAGTACCCGACGGGACCGCCCTCGGCGCCGGCCGGCGGGTCGGCGTCGTCGTCGGTCCAGCAGAACAGCGCGAAGGAGTCGTCGTCCATGTCGAACCGCCGCGCCTCGTAGTCGGGCGGCGGCGCGAACCACGGGTCCCCGGCGGTCGACCCGAGGTTCTCGTCGAGGGGACGGCCGAGCTGCGACCGGACCCGGTCCGCGGTCCACCGGCCGGGTGAGCGCCTGAATCGGAGGGGTTGGGCCACGGGCGTTTGGTATCACGTCGCGGGGTTAATCGATTCCGGTGGACGTGGCCGAACCTTCATTATCTATGATACGTTTACCGACAGGTATATTACAGGAAACGGCCAAGTGTGGTCGTACCATGTCAATGGGTGCCTATGACGAGGCCGAACACGAGCGTCGCGAGAAGAAGACCAGCGAAGTCGACGCCGACTTCGACGCGGAGCGGCCCGAGTACTCCGGTTCCCTGACCTACGACTCGGGCGACTCCACGGAGGCACTCCTCGACAAGTTCGAAGAGCTTCAGGGGAAGTGACGCGGCCGCGGCGACGCCGCGCCTTTTAATTCCGTTCTCGAACGCCGATAGCGGTCGCGCTCTCGATACCGGCCGTGTTATTGTACCGGACTCGCTGCCGATAGCGACCGCGTCTCACGTGAGCAGGATCGCCGCGCCGCAGACGAGCGCGACCGCGATGACGTGCCCCACCACCGCGCCGAGCAGCACGGGCTCGGAGAGTAAGAACGGGACGAGCGCGAGCTGAACGAGCGAGAAGCCGATGTTCTCGGCGTCGAGCCGGCGGACGGTCGCCCGCTCCTCGGACGGGAGGTCGACGTGGACGGCGCGCCACAGGGCGACGACCGCGCTCCACCACGAGGTCCCGATGCGGTACGTCAGGTCCCAAAGGACGAGCAGCGTGAGGTAGACGACGGGAATCGGCGGGTCCGCGCCGAACAGGCGGTTGATGAGGGTCCCGTCCCACGCGAACAGGTACGTCACCAGCGCGATGAACGCCAGCACGCCCAACACGATCTCGATGCTCGACCCGAACAGCAGCCGCTTGTGTTCCGGAGGGGTTCCGAGCAGGCGGTTCTTCGCGCCCAAGCGGTGCATCTCGACGCTGCCGACCGCGGCGACGACGACGGCGACCGTCCCGGCGGCCACGGCGTTCCAGACCCCGTAGTACCACCCGAGCGCCACCACGCCCACCTCGAAGATCACGAACTGGAGCGCGACCGCCAGCGTCCGGGAGATCCCGAGCCCGGGGATGCCGCCGACGAGGCTCTCGTACACCCACGTCTCTCCGTACTCGCGGCTCACGGGCGGATCCCCCGGAGCGTCGTCAGCCACGGGCGCTGCGCGTTCGGCGAGTCGGTCAGCGCCCGGGCGACCGCGAGTTCGAACGACGTGCGTTCGATCGGGACGAGGTCCCGGATCCGATCGTCTTCGACGATCACGGTGTTCCGGAGCCCCTCGACGAGCGACCGCGCGAGGTACGGGTTCACGTTGGTGACGAGCCGGAGCCAACGGGCGGACAGGCCCGGGCTCAACACCGGGACCCGCACGATGCGAAGCCCACCGCCGAGCTGTCGCCTGGTCCGGCGGAGGATCTCCGCGTAGGTCAACACCTCCGGCCCGCCGATCTCGAGCGTTTCGCCGGCGGTCTCGGGCGCGGCGAGGACGCCGGCGAGGTACGCGACCACGTCGGCGACCGCGATCGGCTGGCACAGCGTGTCTACCCACTTCGGGGTGACCATCACCGGAAGCCGCCGCGCGAGCCCCGCGATCACCTCGAAGCTGGCGCTGCCGGCGCCGATGATGATCGCGGCCCGGAGGGCCGTGAGCGCCGGGTCGCCTTCCGCGAGGATCCGCTCGACCTCGCGTCGGGACCGGAGGTGTTCGGAGAGGTCCTCGCGGTCCTCACCGAGCCCGCCGAGGTAGACGATCCGTTCGATCCCCGCGGCCGAGGCCGCCGCCGCGAAGTTGGTCGCGCAGTTACGGTCCCGCTCCTCGTATCCCGGGCCGCCGTCCATCGAGTGGACGAGGTAGTACGCGGCGTCGACCGTCTCGCCGTCGATCTCGAACGCCGGGGGGAGCGTGTCCGGTTCCAAGAGGTCCCCCTCGACCACGGAGACCCCCTCGGGCGCCGCGTAGCCGTCGGCGTCGCGGACGAGCGCGACCACGCCGTGGCCGCGCGAGAGGAGCGTCGGGACGAGGCGGCTCCCGACGAACCCGGTCGCACCGGTGACGAGCACTCGCATACCGTCCCCTCGGGCGGCGCGACCATAAGCCCCGGCCCGCGCGATCGCCGCCGACCCGTGAGACCCGGCGCTGAGCGTCGCGGTCGGCCTGCGGACCGATCGCTAGAAGTGCCCCCGGGTCCCTCGTCCGGTATGCGCGCAGGCGAGTTCGAACCGGTCCGGGGCGTCGAGGACCTGTACGTCCACGACACCGGGATGTTCGCTACCGACGAGTACGGCGCCGTCTACGTGTACGACGCCGAGCGACCGATCGTGATAGACACCGGGACGGGGGCGAACCGAGAGGCCCTCTTCGAGAGCATCGAGGCGATCGGCATCGACCGCGACGAGCTCGCGTGGATCCTCCCGACCCACGCCCACCTCGACCACGCCGGCGGGGCGGGCTACCTCGCCGAGGGCTACCCGAACGCGGAGGTCCGAGTGCCCGAGGAGGGAGTCAGACACCTCGTCGACCCCGAGGCGCTCGTCGCGGGAACCAAGTCGGCGGTCGAGGGGCAGTGGACGTACTACGCGGAGCCGGAGCCCGTCCCGGAAGACCGGATCGCGGGCGTCGCCGACGGAGACCGGATCGATCTGGGCGACCGCGAGCTGATCGTCCACGACGCGCCCGGGCACGCCCCCCACCACGCGGTCTACCACGAGCCGGAGGCGGACGTGGTCTTCACCGCCGACGCCGCCGGGATCTACGTCCCAGAGGTCGACGACGTGGTGCCGACGACCCCGCCGCCGCAGTTCGACCTAGAGCAGTGCCTCGAGGACCTCCGGCTGATCGAGCGGCTCGACCCCGACACGGTCTGCTTCGGACACTTCGGACCCCGGAGCTACGAGTCGACGCTGATCGGTGAGGCGAAGCGGGCGTACGTCGAGTGGGTGGAGGCGGTCCGGCAGAAGCGCGCGGAGCTCGACGACGACAACCCGGTGGTCGAACACTTCGAGGCGGCGAGTCGCAACGTCGACTACTGGACTCGCGAGCGAGCGCGGGCGAACACGGGGCTGAACGTTAGAGGAGTGTTGACGTATCTTGACCACGTCGACGAGATTCCGGCGGCGGACGTCGGCGAGGAGTAGTCGAAGGCGTCGGCGAGGAGTAATCGAGGGGCCAGCGACGGCGGACCCGAGAGAAACGCCCTAAACCCCGCCGCACGTAGCGGGGAGCAGATGGGTATCTTCGACACGATCCGGGCCGTGCTCGGGACCAGCGCCGAGACCGACGCGACCCGCGAGGCTGACCCCGAGGACCTCTTCGGGATGTCGACCGCGTATCTGACGATGCAGGCGGACCTCGGGTACGACCACTGCGGCGAGGCCGCGCTGTGTTTCTCCGGCATGGACAGCACTCGCTTCGACGACGCGGTCGAGAGCGTCGAGTCGATCCTAAAGGCCGGCGAGATCGACACCGGCACCGGCTTCCACCGGTACGAGGACGACCACGGGTACCAGTGGTTCGTCCTCGAGGACGACGACCCCGAGGACCTCGTCACGAGCGTCCACTTCGCGGCCGACCAGTTCATCGAGGAGGGGTTCGGGTCGCGGCTGCTCGCGGCCGTGTTCGGCTTCGAGAACGACGACGGCCCGGCCTACTGGATCTACTCGTTCCGGCGCGGCGCGTACTATCCGTTCGCGCCGCGGGGGACGAACGACCGGAGCCAGCAGGTCGAGTTCAAGCTCCAGTCGGTCCTCGACGGCGAGCTCGGCTTAGAGGACGACGAGTCGTACTGGTACCCGCTGTGGCCGGACGCGCGCGGGAACCACCCGTGGGAGTGAGGACTCGATGAGCGCTGACACCGCGCTAGGCGGGGCGGACCCGAGTCGAGATGAGGGGGCCGCCGGCCGCGACACCCCGAGAAAACGCCTCCTCCGGTGGGTCGCCGTCCAGGCCGCGGTCGTCGCCGCGGCGGTCCACCTCCTATGGGCGTGGCCGCGGCTCGGCTCGCCCCCGGACGCCCGCCCGTACCTGTTCGTCGCCGGGAGCGCGCTCACGGTGGCCGTCGCGGTCGCGACGCTGCGGGCCGGCGAGTACCGCCGACTGTACGCGCTCGGCGCGGGAACGCTCGGGACGTTCCTCGGCGGGTTCCTCGCGTGGCACGGGACGGGCGCGGCCGCGGCGCTGGCGGCGGAGCCGCTCGCGGTCGTCGCGGTGATCGTCGAAGTCGTCGGATTCGCCGCCTACCTCGCGCTGTTCCGGCTCGCGCCGCCGACGAGCGTGGTCGTCGAGCGTCGCGAGGCGGACGGAGCCGAAGGAGAGCCGGAGGCCGACGAGGGGACGCCGTGACCGACGCGTACCGGACCGTCGCCGAGCGCGCGACGGCGCGGTTCGAGGTCCAGGGGTCGGAGTTCCTCGGCCACGTCGCGCCGGTCGACACGGTCGAAGCGGCGGAGTCGTTCGTCGAGGCAGTCCGAGACGAGTACGCCGACGCGACCCACAACGTGCCCGCGTACCGGGTTCCCGCGGGCGAGCCGTCCGAGCGCGCTCGGGGGTCGGAACCGATGCTCAGGGAGTACTCGTCAGACGACGGGGAGCCGACCGGCTCCGCCGGGAAACCGGCCCTGAACGTCCTCCAGCAGCGCGAGATCCGGAACGTCGCCGCGGTGGTGACGCGCTACTACGGCGGGACGAACCTCGGAGTCGGGGGGCTCGCGCGCGCTTACTCGCGCGCCGTGAAGGAGGGTGTCGACGCGGCGGGAGTGACCGAGGAGCGCCCGCACCGAAGTCTGGTCGTCGAGACCGAGTACGACGACTCGGGGACGGTCCGGGGGGTGATCGAGTCGTCCGGCGTCGAGTTCGACGCCGACTACGGCGAGCGGGTTCGGTTCGACCTCCGAGTGCCCGTCGCGCAGGTCGACGCGCTCCGCGAGCGGCTCAACGACGCGACGAGCGGGCGGGTAGAGATCGATCGATAGCGGTTGGGAGGGGCTCGTTCGTTCCGGCCGATTTACGAGAACTTCCGGACCGTCATGTCGAGCGTGTCGAGGTCGAGGATCGGCGCGTAGCCGGCGTCGGGGTCGATGTTGACTGACTTCTGGAAGTCGGTCTGGGCCTGCCAGCAGCCGGAGTTGACCGCGAGGACGTTGTGATACTTTCCCCAACCGAGCTTGTGGACGTGGCCGGTGTGGAACACGTCGGGCACGTCCTCGATGACGAGGTAGTCGCGCTCCTCCGGCGCGACGCGGGTGTGCCCGCCGAACTGCGGCGCGACGTGACGCTTCTTCAGCAGCTGGTACATCGCCTTGTGCGGCTCGTCGTAGCTCGCCTTCTCTTCCGGGAGCTCCGCGATCACCTCGTCGAGCGAGACGCCGTGGTACATCAGCACCTCGACGCCTTCGACGGAGACCGTCGCCGGGTTCGAGACGATCCGCGCGTCGTGGACGTCCATGATCGCGCGGATCTCGTCGTTGAACCCGGGCTGCGGCTCCGCGAGCCGGACCGCGTCGTGGTTGCCCGGGATCATCACGATCTCGGTGTCCGCCGGTACCTCCTTGAGGTGTTCCGCGAAGGCCTCGTACTGCTCGTAGATGTCGACGATATCCAGCTCCTCGTCCTGGTCCGGGTAGACGCCGACGCCCTCGACCATGTCGCCCGCGAGCAGGATGTACTCGACGGGGTCGGCCTCGGGCGTGTGGAGCCAGTCCGCGAAGCTGTGCCACGCGTCGGCCATGAATTCGTCGCTGCCGACGTGGACATCGGAGATCAGCGCGGCCTGGACGTGACGGTCGGCGCCGCCAGGGTTGTGCGTCCGGGGGACGTCCGGGAAGTGGAGCGAGTCCGCGAAGAGGATCCCGGCGTCGTCGGCGAGCGTCCCCTCGACCGCGACGCACTCGTCCAACAGGATTTCGTCGACGACGTCCGCGAGCCCCTTGTCCTTCATCACGAGGGCGGGGAACGTCCCGGTGGTGTCCTCCAGTTCGACCAGCCAGTGGCCCGACTTCGTGGAGCGCACGTCGTTGATGAGGCCGATCATCGCGGCGTCGCTACCGCCGGGCATGTTCGCGATCGCTTCGGCCGGTCGGTGGTTGACGCGGCCGCGGAGGACCTTCGAGAGCCGCTCGTAGCGGTCGCGGAACGTCGTGACGAAGTCGCTGTACTCGCCGGTTCCCGTGCTGCGGCCGGTCATGTCGTTGCCGACCTCCAGATCGCGCAGGTCGAGATCACGTGAGGTATCGGCGGCGGTCGCGGAGTCGGCAGTCGGTGAATCGGTAGTCGTGGGGTCGGCAGTCGGTGAATCGGTAGTCGTGGGGTCGACGGTTGGGGTGTCGGCCGTCGCGGGGTCGCTAGCGGCCCCCGTATCGACATCCATAGCCGAAGCGCCGTCGGTCGTCACTGGGTCGGCGACGGTCTCGGTCGCGCCGGGTTCGGTGGCTGATGACCCCTTCGTTTCGACTGGAGATTGTCCGGTTTCGTCCGGGGGAGCGGCCGATTTATTGGAGTGGTCGATCGCTTCGCGGACGTGGTCGGCGGTGATCCGAAGCGCCTCGTCCGGGGCGCGGTCGACGGTGGCCGCGATCGCCGCGGTCGGGTCCGTCGCGCCCGCGAGTAAGGTGACCGCCTCGCGTTCGGCGTTGTAGCCGCGCTCGGCGAGGGCTTTCGCGATCCGGGCGTTCGACTCCAGCGGCACGACACTCGAAAGTGGGGTCACGGGCAAAACCGTTCCGGAGGCGTCGGCTGGAGTCGGAGCCGGAGTCAGGAGGTAGGGGAACTCCCGAGACCCGGAAGCTTATGAGCGAAACCCCCCAAACGCGTCGTAATGGATGAAGGGGATCGGCCGACAGACGGCGACGAGTCGGCCGATCGAGACGAGCGGAACCGAAGCGAATCGGCAACGGCTCACGACGGAGGAGGCGGCGTTTCTGACGAGTTAGAAGACGAAGCGTCCGACGGAGCGGGCGGCGACGCACCTGACACTGAGCCCGAGCCCGGTTCTCGGCCCGAGCCCGGTTCTCGGCCCGAGGCCGAGCAGCCGGGCGAGCCCGATCGCGCCGACGCTCACGACGGTGCGTCTCACGGCGCCGACTCTCACGACGAGGCCCCTCGCGACGGCGAGGATATCGCTACCAAGGCGGGCCTCGGATCGACAAGATCGTCGGACGGCGACCCGGACGAGTCGTTCCTGTATCGATTCCGTCACGACCGGGAGGGCGCGCTGATGTGGATCCGCGAGATGCTGTCGAGCGTCGCCGTCGTCCTTCTGGTTGGGCTGCTGCTGTTCGGCGTGAGTGGCGTGTGGCCACCCATGGTCGCGGTCGAGTCGGGGAGCATGGAGCCGAACATGCAGGTCGGCGACCTCGTGTTCGTCACCGAGCCGGGACGCTTGGCGCCGGACGCGGCCGAGAACGGCGTCGGCGTCGTCACGCACGAGGTTGGTCAGGAGGTCGACTACCGGACGTTCGGATCCTACGGCTCCGTGATGATATACACGCCCCCGGGTCGGACCGGATCGCCCATCATCCACCGGGCTAGGTTCCACGTGACCGAGGGAGAGAACTGGTACGACCGCGCCGACGATCGGTATCACAACGCCGTCGACTGCGAGTCGCTCGCCAACTGCCCGGCGCCGCACGACGGCTACATCACGCTGGGGGACAACAACGGGGCCTACGACCAGGCCAGCGGGCTCTCGCCGCCCGTCAGAGCGGAGTGGGTGAACGGGGTGGCGCGGGTCCGAGTCCCGTATCTCGGCTACATCCGGCTGGTCGCGACGGGGCAGGTAGAGCTGAACGAGGCGATAGCGCGGACGGTCGGAAGTAGCCTCTCTCCGGCGTCGTCGGGTTTCTCGGCCGCGGGGTAACTGCGGACGCGACGCGCCGACATCAGACGTGTCAGAGGCGGCGCGGTCGGCGTCAGTTGTCGAACCGCGCCTGAACGAACGGCTGCGCGTTTTCGATGTCGCCGAGCCGAGAGTCGGACAGGAGGACCGCCTCGGTCTCCTCGACCGGCACGGAGAGACCCATCTCTTTCGTTCGCCCGTAGCGGCCCTTGGAGACGACGACGGCGTTGACGATCCCCAGCATGTCGAGTTCGCTGATGAGGTCGGTGACGCGCCGCTGGGTCAGCACGTCGGCGTCGATCTCCTCACAGAGCCGCTTGTAGATGTTGAACACCTCGCCGGTGTTGATGTTGTGAACGCCGTTCTTCTCCAGGAGGATCACGGCGAATAAGACGATCTTGCTCTGTGTCGGGAGGGTGCGGACGACCTCGACAACGCGGTCGAGTTCGATCTTGTCCTGCGCCTGCCGGACGTGCTTCTCCGCGACGATCTCGGCCTGCGAGCGCTCGGCGAGTTCGCCCGCGGTGCGGAGGAGGTCGAGCGCCCGGCGCGCGTCGCCGTGTTCCTGCGCGGCGAAGGCGGCGCAGAGGGGGATCACGTCGTCGGTGAGCGCGTCGGGCTTGAACGCCGTGTCGGCACGGTGCTGGAGGATGTCGCGGAGCTGGTTAGCGTCGTACGGCGGGAAAACGATCTCCTCCTCGCCGAGGCTCGACTTGACGCGGGGGTCGAGGAAGTCGGTGAACTTGAGATCGTTCGAGATCCCCATGATGGAGATGCGCGAGCGGTTGAGCTCGGAGTTCATCCGCGAGAGGTTATAGAGCGTGTCGTCGCCGCTCTTCTCGACGAGCTTGTCAATTTCGTCGAGCATGATCACGACCACGCGCTCGTGGTAGTCGACCGCCTCGAAGAACGTCGAGTAGACGCGGTCGGTCGGCCACCCCGTCATCGGGACCTCCTCCATCTCGTCGGCGTCGTCCTCCAGCGTCTCGATACGGTCGTCGAGGTCCTCGATCGAGTCGAACTCGGTGTCGGCGAGGGCGGCGGCCGCGTCGCGGCCGGCCGTCTCGTCGGCGTCCGTCGCGTCCGCGCGGAGGCCTTCGAGTCGCTCCAGCTGATCGGCGATCACCGCTTGGTTCTCCTCGATGAACGTGTTCGCGAGCTGGGCGAGGACGCGGTACTGGGTGTCGGTCACCTCGCAGTTGATGTACTCGACCTCGCAGGGTACGTCGTACTTCTGCGAGGTGGACTCGAGCTCCTGCGAGACGAACTTCGCCGAGGCGGTCTTCCCGGTTCCCGTCTTCCCGTAGATGAGGATGTTCGAAGGGGTCTCGCCGCGGAGCGCGGAGACGAGGATCGTCGCCATCCGGTTGATTTGGTCGTTCCGATGCGGGAGTTCGTGCGGGGTGTACGAGGGCCGGAGGACCTCCTTGTTCTCGAAGATCGGCTCGCCGGAGAGGAGGTCGTCGAACAGGCCCTGATTGTCGTCGTCGTCGAGGACGACGCCGTCGAAGTCGACGTCGGGCGACGATCGGTCGCGACTGCCGTTGTCGATCTCCGCGGTTTCGGGTCCGGCGTCCGTTACCGGGTCGGATACGGAACGGGATCCCGAGTCGCGGTCGGAGTCCTCACTGGAGTCGGCGTCACGGTCGGGGTCGTCACCGAAGTCGGAACCGGTCTCGGGCGGGCCATCGGAGTTCAGATCAGCGATATCGGACGCGGAGCCGTCGCTACGGTCCGAGTCGTCGTCGACCGAGTCATCGTCGTCGGTCTGATCAGTGCCGTCGTCAGCCCGCGGTGTGTGATCGCCTTCGTCCATGTGAACCCCTCCGTTTCAGGTGGAGACGACCAAGAGAACCGATTCTCACGCCGTCTCCGGTCGGAAATACGCATTCGCGGTCGAATACGACATCGACCGCGTCCACTTGATACAGTCGAACCAGATGAAGAGACGGTACAAAAGTGTTCCTCTCTGGAGTTGAAACGTCCCCATTAGTCCAGCGAGCAGGTGGAGACAGACCCCGTCCGAACCGAACGAATCGCCGGGCAGACTGGTCGAGAAAATGAGGTGATCCCAGCGACAGACGGGAAAGATCCACGACGTTTGACGAGATATCGCCGAACGGGTCGTCTCATCGGCGGATCAGTCGGTCCACATTCGACCTAATGAGTGGGAGTCGCCGTGAAGGAACCAATCATCCGGCTGGGAGTTCCGTTGGTCGTTCCCGATCTCTC
The DNA here is from genome assembly GCF_005435035.1 of Halorubrum sp. SD690R. Lineage (NCBI taxonomy): Archaea > Methanobacteriati > Methanobacteriota > Halobacteria > Halobacteriales > Haloferacaceae > Halorubrum > Halorubrum sp. SD690R. The sequence continues at coordinate 20,247 of NZ_SGTV01000038.1, forward strand.
GGTTGTGGGCGCGGTCTGGAGTGCCAACTGATTGTTCTCTTCGAATGGACCCCCCACCCCTTCGTTTCGTGTGGAACAGCGATCAGGGGTGGGGAGGGGGTCGAAGAGCTCTATGTAACAGAGATAGATTTAATATCCATAGCGTAAAACAGTACCCTCGACAATCTACTATAAAATATATTAGTATGTTTGTAGTTATTTTATCTTGTTTATAGTCGTATTTTTCTCGCCGCCCACAGACAACCCTGGACAACTCCGGTTCAACCGGCCACCACCCCACCGCCGAGCCCGGTTCCACCTGAAACGAAGGGGTGGGGGGGATACCAGCGAGAAGTACCAATCCGGACCCTCTCCGGCCGTTAGCACTGGGACGGGAAGTCCCCACAGGTGTCACCCGCCTCAACACCCTAACGTTCGTCGCCAGCGGGTTCCGCCTGGTGGTCCTAGCGAACCAAGCCGAAGGGATGGCCGAAGTTGGACAACCTGACTGCGATGACGTCTTCCGTCACTCCACACCGACACACGTTGAAGACGAGTCTCTAGACTGCCCGACCCGGCTCACTGAGAGAAGAGTCTCACCTCAAATTTAAACAAGCGGACAGCAAGAGGCGATGAACTGTCAAAAGAGGCGCGAAAACGCTAAAGAGTTACTGAGAACCAGTCCGCGACCGAGGATTATCTCGGGACCGACGAGCCGCGTCGTCCGCCGTCGCAGGTACCCGCAGGGAGGTCACGCTATGTCCAGTTGAAATGGCGGCGGTCGTCGCGACGACAGTCGAGAGGACTCCCCCAGATGTCTGTGCGCCGAACCACCTCGCGCCGCTTCGGCCCGACTTGGCTCGATCCATTCGACTACTTTCTCTGTCCCATCGTCTGATCCGTTCGACTACTTGCTCTGCCCCACTGCCTGATCCGTTCGACTACTCGGTCCGTTCGAGCGATTCAAAGATGAACTCGTCTATTGCTTCTCGCGTCTCCTCCGGGGCGTCGTCGTGACCGAGCGAGATCCGCCGCCCGCGAGCGGCATGGATAACGTCGGTCACCAACTGGCTCATCCGTTCGGGGTCGAGAACGAAGACATCAGGTCGTACTTCCCGTCGAAATGATAGTGGATCACCTGCCGCGTGAGGTCCATCTCCTCGCCGATATCGCGCATCCGGAGGTCCTTGTAGCCGTGCTTGCTCAGCGCGCGGAACGTCGCCTCTATGATGGCCTCCTTCGTATCCTTCGAGGGGCCCGTCTCTCTGCCGGATCTGTCGGAATTGTCGGATCCGATGGCGGAACGCTCTTGCGGAGGATTCCTGTCGGAGCCGCGGTCACCGGAACCCACGTCGTTCGCGTCGTCCGACAGTGACTCGACGGACTCGTTCGCCGGGCCATCCTGTGAGTCGTTCATGCCAATTTGATACGCGTGAGGTAGATAATACGGTTACTCTTCGCTTTTATTCTCTGACGAGATCTACCCCCTCGATCAAACGATATCACCGCAGAGAAACAAACGATCGTCCGAAACTAAACCGGCGTTTCACTCAACCCGCCAAACGAGTGGGTCACACCCGACGAGTGAGCCGGGTCGCGGATCGACGGTCCCCGGGATCCGGTGTCGCCTGCCGCCCGCGACCGCGCTTTCTCATCAGCCGATTCTCGCCCGCCGAACCGCACCCCCGACGCCGAATTTCGGGTTCGTCCGGCGCCGATGCTCCGGATCGGGGGGGGGATGTCTGACGCAGTTCTTAAGTGAGAGCGGTGAGGACCGTACCGTAATCCCCCGAACGGGCGTCGAGCGCACGGATCGAACGGCGTCCGAAACGACAGCGGTGTTCGGGTAAACCACACACGGACTGGAGGTCAGGATGGGACTGCTCACGAATCTCAGAGACAGCATATCGCGGGTCACAGACGGCCTGTTCGCGGCCGACGAGCCCAAGCGGATCGGGATCTACGGACCGCCGAACGCCGGTAAAACGACCCTCGCAAACCGGATCGCACGCGACTGGACGGGTGACGCCGTCGGGCCGGAGAGCCACATCCCCCACGAGACTCGCCGGGCCCGCCGGAAAGAGGGCGTGGAGATCGAACGCAACGGGCGGACGGTCACCATCGACATCGTCGACACGCCCGGCGTGACGACGAAAGTCGACTACAAGGAGTTCTTGGACCACGACATGGAGAAGGACGACGCCGTCCGCCGGTCGCGCGAGGCGACCGAGGGCGTCGCGGAGGCGATGCACTGGCTCCGCGAGGACGTCGACGGCGTCATCTACGTGCTCGACTCGACGTCGGACCCGTTCACCCAGGTGAACACGATGCTGATCGGGATCATCGAGTCGCAGGACCTCCCCGCGCTCATTCTCGCGAACAAGACTGACCTGCCGGGATCGGACGTCCAGCAGATCGCGAACGCCTTCCCGCAACACGAGACGATTCCGCTGTCGGCGTTGGAGGGCGACAACATGGACGAAGTGTACACCAAGATCGCGGAGTACTTCGGCTAATGGCCGGCCCGAAAGCCAACGTCAACGCCGCCGACGATCCCGACGACTCCGACGACGGCGTCCGGATCGACATGATAAGCGGCGCGCGGATGGAGGGGCTCACGAGCATGGAGAAGATCCGGCTCATCCTCGACGGCGTCCGCGAGGGAAACATCGTCATCCTCGAAGAGGGGCTCTCCCCCGACGAGGAGTCGAAGCTCATCGAGGTGACGATGACCGAGATCAGCCCCGACGACTTCACCGGCATCGAGATAGAGACGTACCCCAAGGCCGAGGCGGGCGACCAGAGCTTCCTCGACAAGTTGATGGGCCGCGAGTCGACCCAGAAGCTCACGGTGATCGGCCCGGCGAACAGAATCGAGACCCTCCACAAAGACGAGAACCTCATCAGCACGCTCGTCTCTCGCAAGTAGATGCCCCACCAGTGTACCTCCTGCGGCCGGACGTTCCCCGACGGCTCCAAGGAGATGCTGTCCGGGTGCCCCGACTGCGGCGGGAACAAGTTCCAGTTCAAGCCCGCGAACGCGACGGAGAACGCCGGCCCCGCCGCCGAAGCGGACGAGGCGTCCGACTCCGCCGCCGGAGCGGACGGGACGCCCGACTCCGACTCGGGGCCGTCCGACGGAACGCGGCCGACCGCGGACGGGGAGGTTGCGTTGGCGTCCGACGAGGACGCCGCCGCTCGGGGCCCCGACAACGCCACAGACGCGACGCCGGACGACCGGGCCGATCCGACGCCGGACGACGCCGTGGCGGGCGCCGAATCAACGACCGGGTCCGACGGTACGGAACAGATCGCCGACCGGAATAACGAGGACATGGCACAGGCGAGCGCGCGATCCGAAGTGGTGTCCCCGGACGAGCTTGACCGCGCGAGCCGCGATGTCGACTCCGCCGAGACCTCGGAGCCGACCGACGAGGAGTCCAAGCCCGGCATCGACGCGCTCCGCGACGAGCTCAACGACCAGTTCGAGAGCATCCGGATCGTCAGCCCCGGCCAGTACGAGCTCAACCTGATGGAGCTGTACGACAGACAGGAGTACATCATCTCGCTTCAAGAGGACGGCCGGTACGTCATCGAAATGCCCGACGCGTGGGGCATCGACGACGAGTGACGCCTTCACTCCCCGTCCCGTCCGGCTTTTCACGCTCCTGACCCCCCAGTTCTCTTCCTGACCCCCCAGTTCTCTTCCTGACCCCCCAGTTCTCTTCCAGACCCCCCAGTTCTCTTC
>NZ_SGTV01000039.1:0-23136 GCF_005435035.1 Halorubrum sp. SD690R
GGGATCGTCTCAATGAATGGTTCAAGCACCGCCTCATACCAGATCTTTCGACGCTGAAACGGCAGATTCAACGAGGACTGCCGACGATCACGGAACCGATCATCTGGAACTATCTCTGCCCTTGAGGGCGGTAGAAATTAACGCACGACCGTATCAAACCCGAGCTCGCGGATGTAGGTATCGCGATCCGCGAGTACGACGACCTGAACCGAGAGCAGCGCGACCAGCTACGGACGTACTTCGAGGAGTCCGTTCTCCCCACTCTCACGCCGCTCGCCTTCGATCCCATCCACCCGTTCCCGTTCATCTCGAACCTCTCCCTCTCGCTCGCCGTCCTCTCGACGGAGACGGGTGAGGACACGACGTTCACGCGAATCAAGATACCGTCGAATCAGCCGCGTCTCGTCGACGTCCCGGACACCTCCGAACAGTACGTTCTGATCGAGAAGCTCATCGAGGCCAACCTCGACATGCTTCTCCCCAGTCTCGACATCCTCGACGTCTCGAAGTTCAGAGTGACGCGGAACGCCGAGGTGCGGCGCAACGAAGAGGTCGCCGAGGATCTCGTCGATATCATCGAGGATGTCCTTGAACAGCGGCGGTTCGCGACAGTCGTCCGTCTCGAAGTCGACGCCGATATGTCCGAGGAGTCAGTCTCGATTCTGACGGAGCACCTCGACGTCGACGACCGGGAGGTCTTCTACCGAGAGGGCCCGATCGACTACGAGGACTTCTTCGCTCTCCTCGAGTTGGAGCGACCGGACCTCAAACTCCCGTCCTGGACACCACAGCCACACCCGCGACTACTGCCGAAAACTGGCGACACCCGAAACGAGACGACGATCTTCGACGAAATCCGCGAGGACGACATCCTCGCCCATCACCCCTATCACACCTTCGAGGGCACGGTGCAGCGGTTCCTCGACGCGGCCGCGAATGACCCGGACGTCCTCGCGGTGAAGGCCGCGATCTATCGGACGGCGAGCGACTCGAAGGTGATTCAGAGCCTCATCGACGCTGCGGACAACGGGAAACAGGTGGCAGTGATGGTCGAACTCAAGGCTCGCTTCGACGAGAAAAACAACCTCGAATGGGTGCGTCGTCTCGAAGAGGAGGGCATTCACGTTGCCTACGGAACCGTCGGGCTGAAGACGCACACGAAAACGGCACTCATCGTCCGTCAAGAGGCAGATGGAGTCCAGCTCTACTCACACGTCGGCACCGGCAACTATCACTCCGAGACTGCCAAAGGGTATTCGGATCTGGGACTGCTGACCGCTGATCGCGACGTCGGTCAAGACCTCACGAAGGTCTTCAACTTCTTCACCGGACCGACGCTCGATGAGCGCTTCCGGAAGCTCCTCATCGCACCGGTGACGATGCGTGAGCGCTTCACGGAGATGGTTCGTCGCGAAGCCGATCACGCCCGCGCTGGTCGACGCACGCGAATCATCGTGAAAGTGAACGGCCTTGAGGACCCAACGATGGTCGAAGAACTCTATCGGGCCTCGATGGCCGGCGTCAAAATAGACCTCATCGTCCGCGACATCTGTCGACTCCGGCCCGGCCTCGAGGATGTCAGCGAGAACATCACCGTGCACTCGATTATCGGGCGATTCCTTGAGCACGCCCGTATCTTCTACTTCGAGAACGCCGGCGACCTCGACTGGTACATCGGCTCCGCAGACTGGATGACGCGCAACCTCGACTACCGCGTTGAGGCCGTCACCCCCGTTGAGGAAACGCAACTGCGCAACCAGCTCCGGTTCATTCTGGAGGCCTCACTCACTGACAACCGCCGCCGATGGGTGATGCAGAGCGACGGGAGCTACGAGCGTGTCACACCGGACGACGAGCCAGTACGGGACATCCAGGAGATGCTGATGGCGGCTACAGAGGCCGCCCTCGAACGCGGCTACGGACCGGGTATGGAAGTTGACACGGACCTGATCGAAGAGGATCTTCTCGTTGAGTCGATCCCCGACTAGGGTGTCGAAGGTGACCGTGACTCATCAGCCACCATCGACGATTCCGATGGGGACGGGGGAGATCACTCGGACAGCGGGACTGCGTCGGCTTTCGACAGATACGCTGAGCACTGGTATCATCCCGACAGCGAGACGTACGAATGGACAGTTCGAACGGGAGACGGCGACCGTCGGTACTTTAAGACGCGTGACGGGGCCCGCGCCCGGCTTCGTGCAGAGTACGAGACATCCTCCTAGCCGAAGGGTATCCCCGTCGTTGAGTTACCTAACTTCGATCTTGGTTAGTGATCGATACGCGCGCTCTATTCAGCACGGCGTCGACGAACTATCAGCGACCACGGATTTCAATCACGCCGTCTCTAGATGTGTTAGAATCCGGTATTCGCCTACCGATACGCCCCGATTCGGCCCCAATTCGACCCCTTGCCACCCCAGTCCTACATGGTTTTTTGTAGGCAAAGCTAGTAGAGACTACTATGCGCCTCGACGATTACCCGGAGCGCGAAGATGCGAAGCGTGTCTGGCTCAACCAGACCGAAGCGAACGACGAGGTCGGAGCTCTAATCGATGAGGCACAGTCTCCCCAGCAGGAGATTGCCTTTCGACTCGGCGCGCAGGCCGGTCTCCGGCGCGAGGAAATCGCGAGCGTCACGGCGAACGACTTCACGCACGCTCCTGACGGGTTCCTTCGTGTCTGGAATGACTACGCGAAGCGCGGGAAGTATCGCGAGACACCGATCCCCGAGGAACTCGCAAGCTCGGTACGGACGATCTCCTACGATCACAATCCCAATGAACCGATCGTCGATGTCGAGCCAAACTCGATCTATCGTTGGGTGAAGCGTGCCGCCGAACGAAGGTATGCCGAGACCGGTGACGAGGGATGGACCTTCCTCGATGTCCACGACCTCCGACGTACCTGGGGAGGACATTTACTCTGGGACTGTGGCGTTCTCCCGGCCGTCGTAATGAGTTGGGGCGGCTGGGAAGACTGGCCTACCTTCCGCGACAGCTACCTCGGCGAAATGAGTCCGGCAGCTGCCGAGAGAGAGCGCGAGAAGATCACGTACGTCTCTGGCAGGCGTGAACAGGAACCCGACTTGGGTCCGGTGTTCCATCCGACCGTTGAAACATCGTCGCCGTACTAGCGTACAGAGCTTTCTACAGGTCAACTTTTAGTCCTATTCTGGTTGTTCAGCTACCCCCATTCTAGGATTGGTTTAATCTACAGTTTCGACTTTGCCGACTGAACGTTCTTCGAGATCGCCTGTCGCGTTTTGTTTCGATGACTCGCCCAATTGGCTTGGGTTTCGTTCATTACCTCCACCATCCAATAATCCAGAGCCTCGGCAGGAGACAGGCCCTCCTCAATTAGCCATTTGAAATCTTGTTCTGCGTCGCGACCAGGCGCACTGTCAACGACGATTCTCAGAGTTCCACCTTGAGGATAGGTCCACTCTAGGGGTTCGTTGAATCCCTGTTGGAATTCAACCTCCTTCCATAGTCCGTCATCACCATCCCAGACATCGATGGCTACGTATGCGCTCTGGTTATTTCGAACACGATCGCTCGATGGACGTTCAATAGAGAGTCCGAAGAACTTGACGCGGAATTCGTTGTCAAAAGTTCGTATAGTGGCGGCGTCACCCTCACCGAGCTCTATCTCGGTAGTAAATACGGTAGAGTCAGCTGGAGAATCTCCGTCATAACCTGTGAGAAACATCTCTGCCGCACCGCCAATCGGATGTTCAGTATCTCTGGTACACCCACCACCACCATATTTGCTCTTATGCTGCTCCAGAATGCGTACAAATCCCTTATTCAGTTGGCCATGGTTCGAGAATCTGCGATCCCCATCATAGACGTTTGCTTCCTCAAATCTCAGTACTTCCGATTCAAATTGCTTTCCAGCCATGTAAACACATAGTTGCTTAATCAACTTATAGTTGACTTCTATAGGCCCACCCAAAGGCCAATTTCTAGGTCTAATTCCGCTGTCCGGATATTCCCGGTTTCTGTACGCTATGTACAAGCAGAGGTTACGATTGAATTTCTGAGATTCGGTCCTTAGCTGCGATTAGGAACAGTACGAACCCTACAACCGAACCCATCAGAAGCAGGTTCTCAAGTACGAACTCTCCTATTGTATCTAGAAATGGGATTCCAATTACGCTTCCAAAAATAATCAAAGCCACAGATACAATCGCAATAGCTGCTATTCTCCGGATTGCGTCCGGTGTTTTTGGCCCACTGGGGATGTCCAAGTCACTCATATCCCAAGAAATGCTGTCACCTAACAAGAAGTGACCGGCCTGAAAAACGCCGTCTCATTGATTACTTCTCAAACGAACTTCATCCATTCTGATGGCAAATGTTGGCGAGAACTTATTTGTCATTCTTCATTAGTGGGGGCTGATGAGCTCACCACCCGATGAAATGAGGGGAACATGTCCTGACTGTGGAAGCTCCGACGTTTATGAAGACCAGAATATGCGCTTGATGTGTGGTGATTGTGACTATGTGGGTCCTCACGACGGATACCCAGATCAGACTGACCAGAGAACCGAATTCTCAGTTGATGACCTTCGGATCGGTGACGAATAGCCATTGTGGATAAATCAGTGCTCCTAGAACCGTTTACTGTCTGATTCTTCCTGCTGTTTTTTCAATTCTGCATCCATCATAAGAAGTTCTACAAAGAAGTCCTCAACCACTTGTGGCTCGGGACTTTCTACACTAAAATTAGCAATTGTCGGATCCGTGTCTGACGTTGTTCTCAGGTGTTCTACAGGGACTTCGTAGTTATCTAAAATTGCCTGTGGTCCCTCGTAATCCCAATAATCTCCGGGTATTGGCTGTATCTTGTACTGAATTACGACGGTCGTCTCACCTGATACCCTGCCTGTTAGAAATTTTACTTTTCGATACCAAAACCCAGACTTTTCGTGAAATCTCACCGTGTCTATTTTTATCCCCCACCGATCACCAATGTGCGTTACCCCTTCGAGCCTCGACTTCAGGTAGGACTCACGTTCTCTTTGAGATTCGATACCGTTGATTCTTGACTGATAGGCGATGAAGGCGCTCAGAACAGCGGATACGAGAACGAAGTACTCCGCGGGAATTGGAGGAAGGTTCATTTACAGACGATATGCCACCAAATTAATAATTTGGTCGATGGAGAGTCTGCCAGTTACTTACTCAGTCGTCTCCAACTGCTTCCTGCTCAGTGAACGTCTGGAGTGACGGTTCGTCTCCGACGGGCAACTGCTTCGTCAGCGCCTTCGCGATCATCACTAGCTCAATCCCCCAGTTGGGCGAGATAGGTGTCTGATGAATCACGCACAGAACAGCTGCGTGGCGTAGACTTTGTCGTCGTCGGTGAGTTCGATCCCAACACCAGATTCGGACCACTCCTTTCGGAGGAGATTCTCACGGTGTGGTGGTGAGTTCATCCACTGTGTCACGAGTGATTCAGCCAGTTCCTCTTCATCGTCAATGTATCTCTCACCCTCTTCGGTATCTACTCTGTCTTGATACCATGTTTGTGCAACGTTTTCCCCGCCAGCATCGCAGCGTGCCATGCTAAGTCGTTCTTCCGTGGTTGAGCCGGGGAGATTGTGAGCTAACTCATCGTGACCGACCATATCTTCGCTGTGTAATTGGGCCTGCTCTTGAAGAGTTGCTGACAACGAGAGGCTGGTTAATCCACGATCTGCTCGTCGCTCGTTGACACCTTCTCGTACAAGCCTCTCGACTTGTTGTTCATCTATCTCTGCGGGATTGGTTGTATTTGCGGCCGCGTCAGTTAGCGGCGAAGCAAGTTCCCCTGGCGAGGTGTCGACCGGTCCAATCCCCACCTGCCCAGCGAGAATTACGACAATGGCGAGCAACAGGACAATCTTCGTTAGATTCCAGAGACTCGTTGTTGGATACCGAAACACCGCTTTCGCCGTGCCGGTTATTCTCGAAGCTATCGCCATTGGAGAACCAATTAAAAGATGAAATATGCCTCTCGATCCAGTTGAGTTGGCACTTTCGACTTCTGACCCCTGAGTTGGTGCTGAAGTGTTACGAACCACCGATCCATCCGGTGCGACATCAGGCGAGTTGCCTGTCCCAGACACGGTATTCGAGTCATCGCTTGCGTTCTCCTCTGTCGGCGGATCGAAGCAGTCCGCTCGGTGGTCGCCAAGGTGCTCACCGCAGAACACCTTCTCGCAGTACGGGCACCCCGCAGCCTCATGCTCACGGAGTTGCGTCCCACACGTTTCACATTCGGCTGTCAGCTCCGCGGGTTCGTCAGCAGGGTGTGTCGTGGTGCGCTCCTCTATGTCTGACTCCTCGACGTTGGATAACTGAAACTCGTCTTTAAACCAAGGTCCGCCGTCTTCGTCCGCCTCGCGTTTTAGCGCCCGTTCTGCCTGTTCAAGCTTGAGTTGGTGACAGTCATGCGCTTCAGGGAGCCGATGCTCTGTACAAAAGTTACGGTCGCATCGCTTACACGTGTACGGGAGGCTGGCGAGATCGCGACCGCAGTGGTCGCACTCCATGAACTTTGTATATATTGGATGATGTATAATTTTGTTCCCCAGTCAAAACATGCTACTGACAACTGTTGAGTTAGCTTTGCTGATTGCCCTGTTTGCCCTCTCAATACTTGCGGGCGTCGTTGAACTGCCGCCGAATGGCTTGGTGGATTTTTGGCACTCAGCGATATATCTCGGCATAGGTGGAGCCATCTTTAGCCATGTTCTCGTGTTCGGCGAGATAATTTATACGAGAGGGGGTTGACACGATAACGCGAATACCACTTCCTTCTCAATTACAGGATGTCATCGGTAGTCTCTGCTTGTCTGAGGCGCCCCAACTCTGTATAGCGGAGTGAATACGGAACCCGGCTCTCAAACGGGATCGGATCTGTGAGTTCGTAGAGCGTCCCCGGTTCGAATACGACAACCTTCTGATTCGCGTCGAACTCTGCCTGCTCCCCAGCATATGACTCAAGCGTTCTTGCGAGGGTGGCCTCATTTGCTGGCACTATCTCGTTAACTCGAGCCACGTACCGAACCTCTTGAATGTCATCAGAAACGTACATCGCGACATATTCTGGGTTCTGATTGATCCCTACAAACCCCCATGCGTTGTTTTCTTTGAGGAATTGTACACCCGATGTTTGGGAGGGAAATACTGCAACAGTCGCATCATCTGGACCTGTGAGCTCTTGACGCGATAGCGTTCCTTGTACTGCATTTGCCCCGGTTTGTGGGCCATCCCAGCTGACGCTGCTATCGAGAGTGTCTGACTGAGTGGTCGTCACCTTATCGTCTACCAGGTCCTCGTGATCGCGGAACTCGATCACATCTTGGATGAGTCCAACGAGCTGACCAACATCTACTGCGTTGATCGGGAGAAGGATGTCCACGACTTGATCATGACGGAGCCCGGATTCAGTTTGTATCCCAAGCAGATCCAACAGACGCTGCGCAGTAATAGCGCGCATACGATCCCTGTACTTTGAGCCGAGAATGGTCTGGGAAACTGTTTCAACGTCACCGTCACCCACTACATAGAGTCCATATATCTGCTCGCGGTCTAACCCTTCTTGATCCACTAATTCACCCATGTATTCACCAGCCTGCTCAGGTCCAATAGAGAAGGCAGTCGATTTCTTTGTCTCAACGACTAGATGCGTGTCTTCCTTGGTGGCTGTTGAGACCCAGTGGCCGTCATATCCAATCGTGTCGCTCACCCCTTGGTAAATACCGTACTCAACCTCGAAACCAAGCCGTCGTCCAATATTGTTTACGAGATCTTGGAGAGCTCTATTATGATATGATTCGGTCCCCTCAATCGCTTCTTGTAGATACAACTCAATCTCCTCGGTCGTCGTCTGTTCGTCTTCGATTATTTCTCGGAACTGTTGACTTGCTCTTGAGTCATCGGTCCACTCTCCGGCTAGACTCACGATCCGCTCAAGTGTGAGCTCAACCATGTTCTGTACTAGTTCTTCGACTGATCGTTTATTACTACTTGTTAGATCCGAATCGACGATTCCAGCCGTGGAAAGAAGAGAGATAGTAGCTAGTAGCATCTACTAATACAGTGTCAGAGCTGTCTCTATACCTTATGTGACACTAATATCTCTAGAGCCGCTCAGTAATGTATAAGGCAATGAGCCAGCCAGAACCACCGGCGTCACTCCCGAGATATCTCGCAGAGGGCATCCCGAAGCAGAACGTGGAGACCCTCCACGATGTCCGCGAGTATGTTGACGCCCTGATCGAGTACCGGGAGGAACCAGTCGACGCCGACGAACTACCGGACGCCGTCGAGCCTGTCGACCGCGACGATGACGAGATGGGTACTATCGTGAAAGAGAAGGTGAAGTGCGGGGACGAGACCTACAACTGCGCCAGTGAGAATCTCAGCGATATGTACGGCCCGTATCTGTACCGGTACTACCGCGAGGGTGGCAAGTTGACCTCGGAGTACCTCGGGAAGCCATGAAAACATTATGTAACACATGACGCATATTGTCGGCAAAAAGTGCATAAGGAGCTCTGTTGAAATCCTCTTCTTCAGATAGGTTCTTGCTTGAAATTGCTGTCGTTGAAGCGTGCGAATCAACGATTAGGCACTACAGGGTCTGAGAGGTAGTGACAGGCCCTGTATTCGTTCGTTCTACTCTCGCTCTTCCCGACCACACACTGAGCTGAGTTTTTAATGTAGCCACCGATAGATCAAGTGAGGTGGATAATATGGGCGCAGACTCCGAAGTAGACATGACGTCGGTATATGAAAACTGTGCGGGCGACAAGCTATCGTTCGCCCAAATCGCATTTGCGTCCGTTAAGGACCCAAGCGTCGAAGTTGAGAGGGTTGATGACGGCGACGGCTATCTGTTCAACGGCGAACTATACACAGCACTCAACCGATCGGACGCCGAATAAGAGAGGCTCCTACTGAACTCAGCAAAACAGTACTCTCTACAAATTGATAGAGCGCTTCGTGGTTGTCTGTTAGCACTTCTTCTCGTGGTTTAGTCCTGATCTATGTTTTCGGGCTGTTACGACGTTATTGTATTAGTTCAACTACGAGGAAATCCTCTGACATACGCCAACAGGTTCTTTTATTATACGAATGACTCTATGACAATGGCAGATCCTTCCCGGTTCCCTAACTTCATCGATAACTCTGAGGAGGATCTTCGATCGGTATTCGGTGAGCAACTACAGCAGAGTGGCACAGCACGGATTGCGACAGGGTATTTTAGACTCTCTGGCTTTGCCCCACTTACAGAGGAACTAGCGACCTTCCAACAGACAGGTGATGACAAGGCAGCCCCTGTTCAGATTCTTATGGGTCGGGAGACGAACCGTGAAACCGCTGACGAGATTGAGTCTGGGCAGTCTCTCCGAGAGCGGTTGCTTGAACGATTTGACGCCGAGATAAGCGAGATGGAGGGGAATGAGACACAAATTAGGGACATAGACCGACTCCGAAATCATATCGCCACTGGCCGCGTGGCGCTAAGAGTACGTGATCCGGATGACGGATACTTCCATGCAAAGGGTGGGAGTTTCCGCGAGGGTGACAGAGATGACAATACTTCTGATCCAAGCGAAGACCCTCGTCCAGCAACGGCTGTCATCGGCACCTCGAACTTTACACAGAGCGGGCACGTCAATAATGTCGAATTGAATCTTGTCACTGATGACCAGCAGGTGGCCGAGATGTACGAGTCATGGTTTGACTCGCAGTGGTCAATGGGCACCGAGGCGACTGAGGACGTACTAAAGATTATTGAGGGTAACGACATCTACGCTGAGTGGAAAAAGAAGGAGGAAGACGACCAACCTGACGTTGATCTTGGCTCCGAGATCCCGCCGTTTGAGATGTTCAAAATCCTCGCCTACGACGAACTTGACGGCCGAGTGGAATTGCGAGAGACACCACTCTTCGAATTCCAACTTACTGGCTACGAGCTAGCTCGTAAGCGGCTGAACAAATACGGCGGGTGTATCCTGTCGGACTCAGTGGGGCTGGGGAAATCGTACATTGGGTCAGAGTTGCTCCGCGACTACCGACAGAAGGGGAAGCGCTGTCTGCTGATCGTCCCGGCGAACATCCAAGACCAGTGGGCCTCGCTACTGGAAGAGGAGGTGGGGCCAGACGGCGAACCACTGTTCGGCCTCACTGTAGATGGCACCCATATCAAGATCATGTCAATCTCGAAGTTCCAGAACCTCACCTACCACGAGGCCAATCAACTGTCCGAGGACTTCGATGTGGTGTTAGTGGACGAAGGACATCGATTCCGGAACCACGGGAAGTGGAAGAGTCATCCGCCAGAAGACCCCGACGAAGATTACGTTGACCCACGGCGGCACGCGAACCTCAGGCTCTTCCACGAGAACGATATGATCATCCTGTCGGCCACGCCGGTCAATAACAGTGCGGAAGACCTCAAGAACCTGATCAATCTGTTCACCAGCGCAGAGGAGCTAATCAACAAGGGTGGCGTCCAGCTGTCCGTACTGGACGACTATCAGGAAAAGGCCGAGCAGCGTAAGGAGTTGCTCTCCGCTGACGCCAACAATACACCCGAAGTCCAGCAACTTACCCGCCAACTACGCGATCTATCCGAGGGAGATATAAACGACCTACTAGAGGAGGTGCTCGTCCAGCGGAATCGGAATGACATCGAAGACCAGATCAGCGAGTCTGAAGCAGAGGCATTTGATTTCGACTTCACGCCGCCGACGGTCCATCCCGAGGAGTACGACCTGCCACAGTCGTACCAGCCGGTGTATGACCGCCTGCCAGACGTGATCAACGCGCTCCACCTCCCACATATTACTATCGCCAACGAGCAGTCTGGGGGCGCTCTGAAGGGGCTGTACAAACTCAGTCTGTTCAAGCGGCTAGAGTCTTCGACAGCGGCCTTTGTGGATTCAGTAGAAACCATCTACGACAGCGAGCGGTCGTTGTTCAACGCTATCCAAGGCGCCGACGACTCGATTTCTATCGCGGCCTACGCCGACGAACTGATCGAAGATAGCGAGGCGGCAACCGAGATGGTCCACCGGACCCTCGAAGAGTTCGGTATCGACGCTGAAGCAGCAGCCTCAGACGCGGCTACACTTACTGATGGTGGGGCCGTGGGTGATGATGACGATATGCCCAAGTGGGCTGCTGATCTGGCTGACGTAACTGTTGGCGAGGTGAAGATGTATATCCGAGAGGACCTCGCACTCTTAGCCAACTTCCTTGCGCTGTTCATCCGTGACATCATCGCTGACGAAAACGCACGGAGCGAAGTATCGGACGGGTGGGCACACCTGCGCGGGTGGCTGTCTGACCGAGGCGCGCAACGAATTCCACCAGCAGAAGAGCGTGACGTAGGTGCGATGGTTGGCCGTATCTACCCGCAGGCAGATCTAGAGGGGATCGGTGAGGCGAGCGAGCGCTTCTACGAGGCAGTGTTCTGGGCAGAATCGTTCCGCGATCCCAAACTGACCCGAATCGCAGACCTACTCAACGGCTATGCAGGTGACGAGAAGGTGCTCATCTTCACCGAGTTCCAGACGACTGCTGAGTATCTTCACGATGCCCTTACCGACCCAGATAGTGCTGCCCCGCTCACGGACAGAAACAGTGCTGTCGTCACGGGAAACAGCAGCAACAAGCGCAAGACCGTCAAGCGACTCGCTCCAGAAGCGAACAACTATATCGAGGCGATCGATGAAGAACGAGACTCTGAGATCAACTTCGTGGTGGCGACGGACACGCTCAGCGAGGGCGTTAACGCACAGGATGTGAACGTCGTCATCAACTACGACCTGCCGTGGAACCCAACACGAATTGTCCAGCGGGTGGGGCGGGTTGATCGGATCGGGTCCGATGAAGAGAAAGACGTTCACAATTTCTTTCCCGATGGTGATATTGAAGCGGCGATCACGCTGCTGGAGCGGTTGCAAGCAAAGATAGACGACATCGCCTTGCTGGTTGGTAAGGAAAACAACATCCTAGATCCCTCTGAAGACAAGGTACTCAAACAGGTAGGAGCCGATCCGGAGAAAACCATCGGTGAGGCACAGCTTGACGAAGTGCGAGAAGGGGTCGAACAGATTCGGCAAGCTGACACCACTAGTGACTACGACACCCAGAGTCAAATCCCGCTCATCCAGACGAGTGGGGCAACCGAAGAGGAAGCGTTCAACCGCATCCTCCTGCGGGACTATCTCACCAACAGTGAGGAGCTTGGCTTATCATCATCAGACTTCGAGTTCGCTGAGCAGTACCTCACGACCCCACCCGAGGAGCGTGAGCAGCTACACACCGTTGTGGACGGAAGTGACGTGACTCAAGACCGTGGTGTGGTTGCACTTCTTCACCAATGGTACGAGGACAAGGAAGGGCCGCAGTTCGGGCGGGAGGACAGACAAGTGGTCCACACTCTCTTCGGTGAACGGGGCAATGTGTCGAAAGTCGATGACCTGCGGCGGATAGCACCGCCGGATACTGTTGAGAGTGACGCTCTCCCGGAAGATCTCCGAGCGCCGACGGAGCGTATTGAGGATTATCTTGAGACGGTCATCGACGAGATGAGACATTCGGTCCGTCAGGGTGGTGTCACGGGCGGGCGAGAAAATATGCCAGCAGCGCAAGAGACGTTGTGTGAGACATTGGACCGGATCGATGAGGAGTATGACCTATCGGGCGTAGACGATACAGACACACTCGTCGAGCGTGCAAGTCATCTCAGCGAACGTCTCAGAGCGGTTGACCTCACCCGACATAGCACGGAGTATCGTGACCTCACCGACCGGTTCGGTAGTAACTATATTGAATGGTCACCTGAGCGCGTCTGCGACACGATTTCGGCGTATCTTGATGAGACCATCGAAGATAATCCAGACTACCAGACAACGCTCGAAGACCCCGGGAACGCAGCTGCATCAGCTCTCTGCTGGCTGGTCATCAGTTAATTTGCGGTAATTTTCTAACACCATCTCAAAGTAAGCATCGTCCATCACATCGGGATTTTCCACTTGGTGGAAGTCATCAAGAATGAACGCCACCTCCTGTTCATCGATGCCATACGCATGAAAGACAGCTGCGTCAAGTTCTGCTTGTGTTTCTTTCCGCTGCTCAGGGTCATTAATCGGTTCTATCCCTCCGAGTCGCGACCGCATCTCTTCGAATGGGCGACCATAGCAATTGAGCTTGGCTGCCCGCCGCCAGATATACTCAAACCACTCATCATCGGCAGTCAGGCGCGGCATCTGCGATTCCTCCAACTTGTACTGAACGATATGGTTATCGACTTTGCTTCTGATTAGGTAATCAAAGACGGTACTATTGAGCATTCCCAAGAAGACGAACAGTTCCCGATCCGTGAAGGTGCGCTCGTATGCACTATGCATCGGGTACTCAGAGAGATTCTCTTCTGTGGGCCGCGCAACGTATGGCCGAACCGTCATAATCGTGTGAACGCTGATAACATCTTTCGGAAGTACCGAGGCGATTAGTGTACGTTCATTTGCTGCGTTTGAGACGTTGCGGATGCCGATGCGATACTCAGTACAGTCAAGAAGTACATCCTCCTTCGACAACTCTGGCCGGCCGTGTTCTGTCAGAAGATCGTTTACGAACGCCTTCTGAGACCCACTCCCGCCAAACTCTGTATAAATTGCCTTCTTCAGCCCAATGTCCGGATCACGGGACCGGAAATTCTTCATCCGGACTCTGTGTTTTGCGCTCTTGTCTGGCTCGTCTTCGCCAACACCCCAAAATGAGATGGGATCGGTACCTCGATAGTCCCCATTGTGGACGAACTGGTGGATGTTCTTACCTTCATAGATGGGATACTCGCCCATGTTCGAATCTTCGAATAGCCGGTCAGAATCATTCGCCCGGTCTAGTTCCTTCATATACACTTTGGCTTTCCAGACTCCGCCTACCTCCTCGCCAATTGACGGGTGCTGGACGATCTCGCTGAGTGCGCTGATCTGTTCCTGTGAGCGAAGGAATGGGAAGACACGCGACTCTGGTGAATACCTCCTGAGCACATCTGCAGGCACCTCAATGGCCTCTGTGTCGAAGTCGGTGAGTATCGACAGATCGCCAACTCGGAAGCCGCCAGTCACTACATCCGTGCTTCCGCTGTTTTTGAATGTGCAGATTGCGAGACGGTAGCGGTCATCGATATCGCTGAAGATGCCTCTGTTCTGGAACTGCACAAAATGCTCCATCTGTGTCTCCTCCAAGAGATACTCTCTGAGATCTTTCGCAGTCGCCCCGAGGAAGAAGTTCCCGGGCATGATTTGTGTGACATAGGAATCATCTGACGCCAGTTGCGTGACTCGCTCAAAGAACAGAAGTGACAGATCTTGCTCAGTCGAGACAGCGTTCCCGCCCACAGATGGCTCCTGCATCGGGTACTGTTTTGTCGAAGTGTAGAAATCCGACCTAATCTGCATCTTTTCTTTGAAGCGCTCCCACTCAGCTTCTACCTCTGGATCTTCGAGTAGCTCGTCTTGCCTCGCATCCTTCTCTCGGGGGGAGCGAGTGCGGAATTGGGGGTCATATCGCGGGAAGAAGTGTTCCCGATCGACAGTGAGAACATCCCATGGTGGGTTACCGATGATGACGTCAAAACCGCCATCCCGATACACGGTCGGAAACTCAATTATCCAGTGGAACGGCGAGTATTCTCCGAGCCGCTCGTGATCCATATCTTCGATCCCGGCATCATGAAACTGTTCTAGTATCTTTTTGTCGAGATCTGCTGCGTTTTGTTCTCGCCGCTGTTCAGCCTCACGCCGCCACCGTTCTGTCTGTTCCTTGGTGCGTGCTTGACGGTGGTTTTCTGTTGCCTCGATCACGTCCTCGTACTTTTCTCTGACAGCCTCACCAATACCTTCCCCGTAGTTTGCCAGCTTTTGATTGCCGTCAGTGTCTACCTCCAGCAAGTCGGTAAAGCCGATGAGCGAGTTACCCTGCCGGATATTGAAATCGATGTTCGGCAGCGGATCAACTGCCGATGGATCGTCCCCAATATCAGCGACCATCGACAGCCAGAGGCGCAGTTTACATATCTCGACGGCCCCGTCATCGATATCGACCCCGTACAGATTGTTCAGAATGATCTCCCGCTTAGTGTACAGCGTCTTGCTCCCAGCGTCGTTGACGGCATCCAATTCGTCCTTGACCCGATCACTCATCATAAAGGGCTGCTCTTCGTACAGTTGTTCGAAGTACTCGATAGCGTGGAGGTAAATATCCAGCAACACGTCCTCAGCGGCGAGCAGGAATGCCCCGCTCCCGACTGCCGGGTCAAGGACGTGTAATTCTTTGAGTACGTCGAAATACAGCGTCTCCACGTGGTCGGTACTCGCAGCGTCAACGGCCGCCTGCTGTGTGATTGCCCCGCCGTCGACGGCGGCGCTCCCGCTCTCGCCCTGTGCGGGCGTCTCATCGAGACCAAATATAGCGTCGATCTCATCGTAGTCAGCTCCAGTCGCCTCGTTGACGGCATCGAGAATGCGCGGGTGAATTGACTTCCGCGCCATAAACGAGGTGATCTCTTCAGGCGTGTAATACGCGCCTTTTTCTTTCTGGTTAACTGACTGCTCAAATATGTGGCCGAGGACAGAGGGCGAGAGGTTCTTCGGCTCCACTACGTCCAGCCGCTCGTCGACGTTCCAGTTCCAACTGTCCAGAAACTCCAGAATCTCTCGGTAGAGATCGTCACTTTCAGCAGCGTCAGCGCCTAGTCGGGCGTCTTCAAACTCCTGTTCGACGGCAGTCTCGCTGAACAGGCCGCCGTTGAGATAGGGCACGCGGTCGAACTTGCGGCTCTGGAAGCCTTCCTCGGCGAGCGCTTTGAAGAAGAGCGGCTCGTAGAAGTTGGTCTGTACGTCACCATCCGCGGCAAACTCGTCATGCTTGGCGAGCAGGTAATCACCCTCGCCTGCGCCAAGTAGACCCTTTTCTTGGATGAAATGTAGAAATATGAGCCGGTTGAGCGTCACCTGTACATACCGCTGCTTGGCGTCGCCACGGTCGTCATCAATACCTTTGACTTTAGCGACGAGATCAGTACGGATACTCTCGAACTCCTCGTAGAACTCATCGACCACCTGCCGGGTATCGAACAAACTGTTCAGAGAGCTATCGTCGCCATACTCGATGTCATTCAGCTTGTCGAGGGCGCTATAGCGATCGCCGCTGGTGATTTGCTCCTTATTGAATGAGAACTTTTGCCGGTCAAGCCGACCATGTTTATCTCCACCAATGATACGCTTTCGGCGGATAATGCTGAATGTCTGAAAGTCCCGCGTTGAGACGAAGGTGGTCGGGACTGCCGAGGATTGGAATCTATTGTAGTCACTTGGTTCATCACCGGGGGAGGCCTCAATAAGAGCAATATATTTGTCTTCCTCAGTCTCAATGAGTAACTCGTCCTCAAACCCGTTTTTACGGTCAAGACTGGGACGAGGCTTTAGACCACGTTTCTTTAGAGATGTTGCTATGTCATCTATCGTCTCCCAATGTGTAATATCATCAGCAGTGATCTGCGTCTCGCTCATTATTTTCCTCTAAGCATGAGTGGTTGAGAATCTTCAAACATATTCTATTGGTGGATCACAGACAACATTAATAAAACGCAATGGAGAGCGGCCTATCCGTCTTACTCATACGGAGGTGGTATATAATAGATCCCAGCTGGTCGTATCTTGGTTCAGATTCGGTACGGTAGCACAATGTCTACTGATTACAGAGGTTCGATACTTCGTTGATTTCCAGAGGGCGATGTTATGGCGAATTGTGTACCACCCACTCAGTAGGCCTGATTTAGTTCAAGAACCTGGGGTCACGAATTGTCTAGTCGTGATTATTGCGCTAATCCCAGCCACTCGGTAGCACGACGGACCCCGCAACGGACGTTTTTTTTGATTTGGTCACGCGATGTCCGATATCAGTTTCTTATGTAACAGATTGATAACAGTAGGAAGCAAGAGTTACATAAGGTGTTGCGACAATGTTGAGTGGCTACTATACCCGCCCGATCTCGGCAGGCGATTAGCTGTGGGCGGCTTTATTGAAATCCTTTAGAGATGACAAGAGGTGCGTGCTGAATACAAGGCGCGTACCGGTCACCACAAAGAAGAATATACGCCCAACTGAACTCCGACAGAAATGGTTCGTTCCGTCGTGCTGCAGTTTGGC
Organism: Halorubrum sp. SD690R; assembly: GCF_005435035.1. Taxonomy (NCBI): domain Archaea; kingdom Methanobacteriati; phylum Methanobacteriota; class Halobacteria; order Halobacteriales; family Haloferacaceae; genus Halorubrum; species Halorubrum sp. SD690R. The sequence continues at coordinate 17,229 of NZ_SGTV01000039.1, forward strand.
GAAGTCTGGTCGTACATCCTCACAAATCCCGGTTCGACTGCGCAAATAGCCCTTTCAGCCGCGCTCGTGGTGGTCACAGTCGCGTACACGTACTTTACCAAGCGACAAACTGACGAAATGGCAGACACGCGGGAGATGTCGAACCAGCCGGTAGTACGCGGCAGTATCACTAACACGTTTCCGACCAGTCTCGTGGTTCAAGTCACGAACACGGGAAATGCTGCGGCACACGACTTACACGCCACGCTCGATTTTGCCGACACCGACGACGATCCTCAGGAGTTCCGCACGTCGATACTCCAGCCCGAGGAATCGTACGAACTTGGGTTCCCGCTTGATGACGACAAGCCCTTCACCACCAATATACACGGGATTGAGTCGAAACTAGAAGAGCGCGATTCCGAGGGTATCTTACACGTCGATACTGAGTTTGAGAGCCCGTTCGGGACGGAGTACGAGGAACACGAGGAGATCGAGTACTTCGATGTCGTGGAGAATATGAGTCAGATTATTCGCGATAGCAATGAGGACAAAATTGTGTCTGCTGTCGAGGGTATCGAGGACGAGTTGGGGGCGGCGAATACGCATCTAGAGGAGATAGGGAAGACGGACGAGCGGAAAGAGCGGGAACGGCAGAAGCGCAAAGAACAGAGAGAACGAGCCAAGCGCCATCGGAATGTGTTAGAGACGGTACAGGAAGCGTCAAAGATAGAGTTCGGGGAGCTCGTTGAGGAAATTGGGGAGTCGCCAGAGGACGTTACAGAGTCAGTTCGGCTTTTAGATACGTTTGTGTCGGTGCCGGATGACGCTGAGTTACCTAGTGATGAGGAGGAGGTGGTTGAGTGGGCGGGACGAGGCAGTGAGAGTGGTTCGGTGAATCCTGATGAGGAGAGCGAGAGCGATGCGGAAACTGAGACAGAGACAGAGATGGAGCGTGGTCAGGAGTGAGCGAGAGGAGTCGCCTGTGCCGGGCTTTATCCAGCATCAATTCGACCGCGAGACGCTTCTTCTGCTCCTCACTGTAGCACCCCATGAGCAAGTCTACTGACCGGCTGATTCATCCTCCAGATGTGAAACCACTGATAGCCGACTGTTGTATAGAAGCTCTATATTCAGCACGCCGTGTGAGACCCATCACAGATTTTAAACATTCTAGTAGAACTCCTCGAGAGAAGGAAACGGCTCGCTGGTCGCGATTATCGCGCTAATCCGGTCGAACCACCGGGGTGAATCTCTCAATAGTCCCTAGCAGAGTCGAACACGTCGGTGAAATCCTGAAGAATACCTTGTGACGACTTCCCATCAGCACGAGATGGAATTGGATCTTCCCAGCATTCGATCTCGAGTGTTTGTGCATCCGAGATCTGATGCGGGTCAGTTGTCACATTGAGAATTGCCGTGTGATAGATAGCAAGGAGTCGGTGATCATGGACACTCACGTGATCGATGCCAGCCCGATTCAGAACTGCTGGGATATCCGTGCGACCAGAGAGAGATACCGAGACGGTTGGAGAATCCGCGTCACCCATACCATCGGTTCTCACATCAGACGGATAAACTATCTGTGCTGGAGAGCACCGAGGGACTCGCGTTGACCGTTGAGAAACACCCACGTTAGGGGCGACGTCGACCGTAGCGTGTCTTTCCCCGTCAAGTTGCCAGACGGACTCACCGGTCAGCTTTCGAGTGCGTGTGGTACGACTGTCCAGATTTGAATTCGGTCAGTTCCTCGATCCGCGATTCGAGCTCTTCAACTTCGTCACGAAGCTGGTTAGCATCGTCAGCATCGCTCGCCGCAAGTTGGTCTTTCAGCCCTTGGAGCCGCGTCTCCTTGCGGTCTTCGTCCACCTCGGCTTTCCGAACGTACTCGGTTTCTTCAGTCTCGTAGACGTCGCTTTCAGCGACATCAGTCACCTCGAGGGCGTCGTCAACCTTCCCGCGATCAACGCTCACCACCCGGTCGCGGTCGATCCCAGCTGATTCGAGCGTGTCCAGCACCTCCTCGTCATCTTTGAGCGAGCGGTTCGTCCGAGCAGTCCGCTGGACCGAGCCGTACGATCCAGAGACCGGTCGGTCGTGATGGAGTCGGTCTAAGAGCGTGTCGGCGATCTCCTTGCGGAGGTCGTTGGCGTTCCGTTGAACATCCGAGAGCAATGTATACAGGTCGATGAGTGTCCCTGTCTCCACCCCGTCGAGCGCTGTAACCTCGTGGCGTTCCAGCGCGTCGACGAGCAAGAGCGCGTCCGCGTAGACATCGAGATCGGGCTCCGTCCGTTCGTCTGGAGTAGGGTCAGAAGACGGCCCCTCGTCCAGTAACAGTGAGGTGGTTGGCGCTTCGGTCTCGATGATCACACCTCGGTCGTCGTTCACCTCGAATCGTGGATGGAGACTCAATACTGTCGGGTATGGATCCGCATCGGGTGGGAGTCGATCGAGGTCGAACCCATCGGTAGAGTTGGTGACACGCCGATATAGTGTCTCGAACTGGTCTTTTTGAAGCGGTCGTGACTCACCGCTATCCGAGAATCTGATGATGACACGGTGTTCCTGGACGCCAGTTATCTGAAACCGGTCGTTCGAGAGCGGTGTCCGGAGTGTCGCTCCCTCTGGGAGCTCATCTAACCGCTCAAGGAGATTGTGCCAGCTGACCCGAAACGACATATTCGTACTGAGACCGTTGGACGCTAAATGCTTGAGGCTGCTTACAGAACTCACAGTTGTATCCGTGTGCGTGGATGCTGATTGGATGAATTCGGAGGAGGGCTCCCACATTGAACCCAGTATAATTGCCAGTTAGCCGCTTTAGCGGTGTGTAAACCGCCTGAATACGGACACCGGGACAAAATAACAGTAATTGTATGTATGTCTGACGCTCGGCGTGAGTATTAATACGGAGGCCGGCGCACCATCGCAGTATGCACGGCTAGGCGATGTCAATAATGGGGTGAAGTTCCCCTGGTGGCAGCAGGGGCCGCTTGGGAAGGGACAGGATGGCACCTGTCCGAAGGAACTCTCGTATCCTTCATTTCTTCCGAAGTGGTCTTAATGGTTGCGGTGGTGAGAGTCATCTCCGGCTTTCGCCGATAACCCTCTCTGCTGTCTCTGAGACGGCCGATTACCCGATTTCGGCCGTAGCGTCGAGCACGTGCGCGGAGAGCGCACTATGCAGGACCACCCGGCTCATGGAGGTGTGCCAGCGGCGTGAGTCGCTTCGCTGTCGTTGGCTGTTCCAACTGTAGCCAGCACTGGGTCATCGAGGATGCCGTCAGTAGCGGCGCTGCTACCGCTCGTGAGTGCCCCCGGTGTGGGAGTCAGTATTCAGATGGCCAGTTGCGACGTCGAGCGAGAGCCGACACGTGGGAGAATGCTGTTGAGCAACGGGCGGCGCTTCTCGCGAATACTCGTAACGCTAGCGCTGAGTTCGACGAGGTTGGCCGCTACGCCGATCTTGAAGACGAGTGGGACCGCGACCTCGTCGGCCAACCACTCGGCGTACAAGTGCTTACAGGGGCCTTCTCAGACGATCAGCACCTCGACACGGGAGAGCAAGAGACACCCGACAAAACCGAGCACAGTTCTCGTCAGCTTGGAGATCTCCGCTGTGATGAGGACGCGGGTCTCTGGGTGGTCCAGCAGTACCCGGCGGTGTCGTCTGGGACAGTCCGCCTCGACAAAGAGAGCCGACCGGGTGAACTCTGGCGGCGTCTTGTTTCTGTCCTCGAAGCCGATATTGCGCTCGCCGTGCGCGAACTCGTCGGCGGTGTCGCTGATGGGGCCGCCTGGCAGACGCTTGAATCGACTATCGACGATCAGCTGGGGACAGTCGACCGAGAGGCGCTTCCAGACGCAGAGAGCCTGAACGGGTCAATCGTTGCGTCAACGCTGCTGAGCCTGTGTAAAGACGTCGAGTCCGAGCAGCATCAACAGGCGCTCGAACTGCTCGAGAGCTTTGGGAGCTCGGAGTTCGGCCCGCTTGGCATCGGGTTCCCTGGTGAGCTTGCGGATGTTCGCCGGGTTGTGAAGCCGTTGCTCGCAGCCGCAGCCCATACGCCGACGCTCACCGTGCGGATCGATGAGTCATTCCGGGAGATCGGCCACGCCGACCAACGCCGGCAGATGGTCCAACTGCTCAGTTGGCTTGGCCACGGTGTGGACGTCCGGATTGTGTTTGAGTCGTCCATCTGGATGCGGCGCTTCGCTTGGAGTTATGATCCGGAAATCGACGTCGACGAGCTGGATGGGAACGTCCCGGAGGTGGCAGCGTTCGATGTGAGTTCACAATGCGATACAGGCCAGCGCGCTCACGGAACTGTCGACGACCACGTTGCGGCTGCGTGTGAGGCGCTTGAGACGGACGGTGAGGTTGTCGCAACCCTCGCCCGTATTGGCGCGGAAGCCGGCCAGACAGCCGGCTACGAGGCGCTGTATGAGGCTGCTCCGTACGATGACCCCGACCAGTCCCGGAACAACGTCGCGTACCACCTGCGCCAGCTTCGCGAACACGAACTCGTGACGGATCGTATCGCGACCAGCGACGGGAGCAAAGTCGCAATTCGCCCGGCTGGCGTGCGTTTCCTCGACGAAATCGGCCGATCTGGAACGCAGCAGAAACCCCTTCAGAATTTTGTGAGTCGGACCGGAAAATCTGACGACAATTTGGAGTCTAGACCCGCGCACACACGTGAGGGGGGGACCGGCTGGAGCCGCGACCGCCTCCCAGCACTCCACACCATCCAACCGCTCACTCGCTCTACGTATCAGGCCGCCGCCGCGGCGACCCCCGAGAATGGCGTCGCAACTGTCGATGCGGCGGTCTCTCAGTGGGACGATCGAGCGGCTCCTCGGCGCTACATGGACTGGGACAATAATCGACTCGCTGTGGCCGCCGAGGTCGACAATCCGATGCAGTGGGCAGTCTGTACTGCTCGTTCGTTGGGTGACGGGTTTGTCTGGGACAATCTGCTCACTGACGAGCGACTCGACGAGAATGGTGAGTTCCGCCGGCTGCTCCAAGAGGCACCCGATATCCTCCAGAATAGTGCGTGCCTCGGATGGATTGCTGACGAAGACGAACTTGTCGACGATGTCGATGAGTTTGGCGACCGAATACAAGTTGTTCTCGAGGAGATTTGCGAGATGACGCGGGACATGACTCGCGGCGAGTACCGTGACTACAACTCTCGGACGGCGTTTCGGACGAAGATTCTCACTGAGTCACTCGGCGTGATCGGCGTGATGACCCGATTACTGGACTTCGCCGGCGTCGACATCCTCCGAATCGGTCGGATACCCCGGTTCAAGAACGATTTTGCCGACGAGAAGCTCTCAGCTATCGCGAAGTTCGTTGGAATCAACTCGGCGATTGGGTCGAAATACGGGATGGCGTCGGTGTTTCGGCAACTGTTCGAGGACCGTGACGAGGTCCTCCGTTGGTCACTGGATGTCGATGTCAACGCCGCAGAGCCGTTCGGTGAGCTCATCGGCTCGTGGTGTCTGTTTGCTGATTACGGCGACCGCCAGGAAGTGTTCGCTGAGAAGCTTCGATCCAACGTCTCGCCGAAGGACATCCGGGATGACGCCCCCGAGATCGGTGTCCGCGTCCCCGTCCAGACGTCGACGAGTCGGGCCCAGTACCGGGATCTGCTTGACGAAGCTCTCGAGGCGAAGAACCTGCTCACAACTCCAGAGGCGGTATCGGTGCTTCACGGACTGTGTCGGTCACCGCTCGCTATCGCGAACGGCGTCGCCCGTGCCCTGGAGCCGGAAGCCGAGACGCGACACATCCGCTCTGTAGAACTCCGACGCATCATCGCAGCACTGTCCCCAGAGCAGGTACTCCGAGATGCGTCGTCAACGCCGCGAAAGGCCCTTGTGGCACTCGCGGGCGCTGAAGAATTCCTGACGCAGT